>MEEC01000221.1 GCA_001724315.1 Lautropia sp. SCN 70-15
CGCTGGCCAGCTCGCCGCGCTGCGCGGCGATCTCGGACGCGAGCAGCTGGAACATCAGCTGCGAGCTGAGCTCGACCTCGGGGATCGGCCCGGCGTCGTCGGCCTGGTGCGGGTCGCCGGCCGAGCCGGCGCGCGGCGCCTCGGGCCCGGAGGGCGTGGCATCCGGGCCGCCGTTGGCGCGTTCCTGCCGGGCTACCGGCGCCGAGGCGCCCGAAGCGGCGGAATCGGAATCGGCGGTACCGGTGGCGCAGCCGGCCAGCAGCACCGCGAACGGAAGGGCCAGCAGCGCTGTCGAATGGCGCGGCGCGAGCCGACAGAGGAGATTGCCGGAGCGAGCCGGAGCCTTCGATTTCATGGGGCGATGTTAGGTTCAATTACACTGCCGGGCAAGGTTACCCGAGACGCGATCGCAAGCAGCCAGATGCCCGAATTGCCCGAGGTCGAAGTGGTTCGTCGCGGCCTGCAGGCCGGACTGTCTCGGCGCGTGGTCAGCCGGGTCGAGGTGCGCGAGCCCAGGCTGCGCTGGCCGGTTCCCGAAGGGCTGTCCCGCGAGCTGGCCGGGCGCCGGCTCGAGTCGGTCGGGCGGCGCGGCAAGTACCTGCTGATGGATTTCGGCGGGGCCACCCTGATCGCCCACCTCGGCATGTCGGGCAACTTCAGGATTCTCGAGGCGCCGCAGGCGCCGGCCCGCCACGACCACGTCGACATCGACTTCGGCGAGCGACTGCTGCGTTACCACGACCCCCGCCGCTTCGGCGCCATGCTCTGGCACACACCTGCGGACGGTCCGGTTTCCGCGCATCCCCTGCTGGCCGGCCTGGGCGTCGAGCCCTTCTCCGACGAGTTCGACGGCGAGATGCTCTACCGGGCGACCCGCGGCCGCGCGGTGGCGATCAAGCAACTGCTGCTTTCCGGAACGGTGGTGGTGGGCGTGGGCAACATCTACGCGTCGGAGAGCCTGTTCCGGGCCGGCATCCGGCCATCCACTCCGGCCCGCCGGATCGGGCGCGAGCGCTGCGAGCGGCTCGCCGGGGCGATCCGCGAGACGCTCGCCGATGCCATCGCCCGCGGGGGCAGTTCGCTGCGGGATTTCGTGGGCAGCGACGGGCAGGGCGGATACTTCCAGCTCGACTGCTTCGTCTACGGCCGCGCGGGCCAGCCCTGCCGGGTCTGCGGCACGCCGGTCGCGATGCGCCGCGACCAGCAGCGGGCCACTTACTGGTGTCCGGCATGCCAGCGCTAGCGGGCGGGCCGGCGCAGGCCGAGGCGAAGGCCATCGGGGGACTTGCGGTGGAATCGATCGAAAGGCAGATGGCCGACTTCGGCGGATGGCGCGATGTGGTCGCCGAGGCGCTGGCCGCCTACGCCCGGCAGCTCGTCGGGGCGCGCTTCGACGACGCCGACGCCCGCGCGCGGCTGGCCGCGATGCAGGAGAGGCTGACCGCCGAGCGGCTGTCGGTGGCCTTCGTGGCCGAGTTCTCGCGCGGCAAGTCGGAGCTCATCAACGCCCTGTTCTTCGGCGACGCGGGCCGGCGGATCGTGCCGTCCTCGGCCGGACGCACCACGATGTGCCCGACCGAGCTGCTCTGGGACCCGGCGCGCCCGCCCTCGGTCAGGCTGCTGCCGATCGAGACCCGCGCCGGCGACACGCCGCTCGCCGCATTGCGCGAGGACGAATCGGCCTGGCACGTCGTTTCCTTCGACCCGGCCGATCCCGCCTCGCTCGAGCGGGCGATCGCCAGCGTGTCGGAGACCATCGAGGTGCCGGAAGCGGAGGCTGCCGCGATGGGCTTCGGCCACGACGAGCCGGTGGGTCTGGCGAGCGCGGTCGTCGAGATCCCGCGCTGGCGCCACGCGATCGTCAACCATCCGCACCCGCTGCTCGCGCGCGGGCTGGTGATCATCGACACGCCGGGGCTCAACGCGATCGGCGCCGAGCCCGAGCTCACGCTCAAGCTGATCCCCGAGGCCGACGCGGTGCTCTTCGTGCTCGCCGCCGACGCCGGCGTGACCCGCTCCGACGGCGAGATCTGGCGCGACCACGTCGCGCGCAGCCACGGGCAGGGGCGCGGGCGCTTCGTGGTGCTGAACAAGATCGACGGGCTCTGGGACGGCCTGCGCGACGACGTCGAGATCGAGGTCGAGATCGCGCGGCAGGTCGGCAACGTCTCGCGGACGCTGGACCTGCCTGCCGAGCGGATCTTCCCGGTGTCGGCCCAGAAGGCCCTGGTGGCGCGGCTGCGCGACGACGAAGCCCTGCTTCGGCGCAGCCGCCTGCCCGAGCTCGAGCGCGCGCTCGGAGGGCAGCTGGTCGGGCAGCGCCGCGAGATCGTTCGCGAGCGGCTGCGCCGGGACTTCGACGAGCTGCACCGGCGTGCCGCGGCCACGCTGGGCGCCCGCAGGCGCGCGCAGGTGGAGCTCCAGATGGAGCTCAATTCGCTGCGGGGACGCAATCGCGAGTCGATCGCCCGCATGGCCGCGCAGGTGCAGCGCGACCGCGAGGAATTCACCCGCAGCCTGCGCCAGTTGCAGGCGCTGCGCGCGGTGCTCGGGCGGCACGGCCAGGCCATCGGCGACGCGATCAGCCCCGACGTGGCCAGACGGCACCTGCGCGACGCCCGCGACGTGATGCGCGGCAGTCACTTCTCGACCGGCCTGCGCGACGCGATGGCCTCGCTGCTCGGGGCCGCGCGCGCCGACTTCGACGAGGCGGCCCGCCACCTGTCCGAGATCGCCACGCTGATGAATGCGATGTACCGCAGCTTCAGCTCCGAGCACGGACTGTCGCTGGGCAATCCGGTGCAGTTCTCGATGCGCCGGCACCTCGAGGCGCTCGACCGGATCGAGCAGATGCAGCGCCGCCAGTTCGGCGCGCTGTCGCTGGTGACGAACGAGAAGTACGTGCTGATGCGCAAGTTCTTCGAGGCGGTGGCCCTGCGCATGTGCGAGCTCTACGAGAGGCTGGCGCGCGACTGCGCTTCCTGGCAGCGCGCGATCATGGCGCCGATCGAGTCGCAGGTGCGCGAGCACCAGGCGCACCTGCGCCGTCGCGCCGAGTCGGTGCAGCGCGTGCTCGAGGCCAGCGACAGCCTCGAGGCGCGGATCGCCGACGTGTCGGCCGCGCGCGCGGCGATCGAGGAGCGGGTCGCGGCGGTGGAGTCGGCGGCGGGCGAGCTGCGCGCGCTGCTCGAAGGTCTCGAAGCGATATCCGGCCTGACGACGCAGGCGGCCGCGCAGTGAGCGGCGGCAGCTTCGCCGCGGCGGTCGTCGACTGGCAGCGGCGCGAGGGGCGGCACGACCTGCCCTGGCAGGGCACCCGAGACGCCTACCGGATCTGGCTCTCCGAGGTGATGCTGCAGCAGACCCAGGTGGCGACGGTCGTCCCGTACTACCAGCGTTTCCTGGAGGCCTTTCCCGACGTGGCGGCGCTGGCCGGCGCGCCGCTCGACCAGGTCATGCGGCTGTGGAGCGGGCTGGGCTACTACAGCCGCGCGCGCAACCTGCATCGCTGCGCGGTCGAGGTCGTCGAGCGGCACGGCGGCCGCTTTCCGGTCGATGCCGGCACGCTGGAAACGCTTCCGGGCATCGGACGATCCACCGCGGCGGCGATCGCGGTCTTCGCCGGCGGCGCGCGCGCCGCGATCCTCGACGGCAACGTGAAGCGGGTGCTGTGCCGGGCCTTCGGCGTGGCGGGCTGGCCGGGCGAGCGCGCGGTCGAGAAGCGGCTCTGGGAGCTCGCCGAAGGCGAGCTTCCCGAGGCCGGCATCGAGGCCTACACGCAGGGTCTGATGGACCTGGGCGCCACCGTGTGCACGCGCAGCCGGCCGGCCTGCGAGCGCTGCCCGGTCGCGGGGCGCTGCGTGGCCTTGCGCGAGGACGCCGTCGCGCGGCTGCCCGCGCCCAGGCCCGCGCGCGCGGTGCCGCTTCGCGAATGCCGGATGCTGGCCATCCGTCAGGGCGATGCCTGGCTGGTCGAGAAACGTCCGCCTTCGGGCATCTGGGGCGGGCTCTGGAGCCTGCCGCAGGGCGAGATCGCCGACGGCGCCTCAGGCACCCCGCAGGCATTCGCGGCCGAGGTGGCGGCGCGTCACGGACTGGCGATCACGGCGCCGGAAGCACCCGAGGCGGCAGCGCCCTTCGTGCATGCGTTCACGCATTTCCGTCTGCGGATCGAGCCCTTCGTGTGCCGGGTCGTGGGCGCCCGCGGCGCCGCCGCGCCCGGCGCGGTGTGGCTCGCGCGGGGCGAGGTGCCGGGCGCCGCGCTGCCCAGGCCGGTCAAGCGCCTGCTGATGGCGCTCGACCCTAGACCACCCGGTGCTGCTGCAGGTACTGGTGGATCACCGACAGCCGAGTGAGCGGGTCGTCGAGCGCCATCAGCCGCTGCCGGGCCTTCGACGAGATCGGCAGGAACTCGCAGAGCCGGTTGCCGACCCAGGTGGCCGAGTCGAGCCGGTAGGGCGGCTCGATCATCTTCTTCATCGGATCGGTCTCCTTTTCGACCAGATCCTCGATCAGCCGGCCCACCAGGCTGGCGCAGACCGCCAGCTCCCCGGGGATCGGCAGGTCCGGGTCGTCCGGGATCGGCTCGACCGCGGCGCGCGCNCGGGCTGCACCCGCCGCGCGCTGACCCGGAAGCGCCGGCCGCCGATCGTTCGCAGCTGGAGCAGGCCGAGCTGCTGCATGTCCCAGTCCACGATCCGCGCCTCGCAGCCGATCGCCTCGTGCTCGGCCGGCTCGCCGACCTCGCCGCCCGCGGTGATCAGGCACACGCCGAACGGGACCTGCGCGGCCATGCAGTCCCGCGCCATGTCCATGTAGCGCGCCTCGAAGATCCGCAGCGGCAGGACGCCCCCCGGAAACAGCACCGTGTTGAGCGGGAAGATCGCCAGCTCGGCCGGCGGGCTCGCCGTCGAGCCGCGGATTTCGCTCGTCGGGTCCATGTCGCTCGTCCGGTCCATGTCCTCGGCAGGCTCGCGCGGCCTGGCGCGTTCTCGGGGCTCGGCCGGCTCAGGCGCCGCCGGCCAGCCGGTTGGCCAGCGAGCGATGCCTGACCAGCACGTGCTCGATGCGCCGGAATTCGCGGGCGAGCTCCTCCACGCAGAACACCGAGCGGTGCTGGCCGCCGGTGCAGCCGATCGCCACGGTCAGGTAGGCGCGGTTCTCCTGCAGGTAGTGCGGCAGCCAGGCGTGCAGGAAGGCCGAGATGTCGTCGATCAGCCGCCGCACCGAGGGAATCGCGCGCAGGTACTGGGCCACCGGCTCGTCCTGCCCGGTCATGGGCCGCAGCTCGGGCGTGTAGTAGGGGTTCGGCAGGCAGCGCGCGTCGAAGACCAGGTCCGCGTCGAGCGGCACGCCGTGCTTGAACGCGAAGGACTCGAACAGCAGCGTGATCGGCGCGCGCTCGGCGCCGACGACGTCGCGCACCCAGCCGCGCAGCACGTTCGGATGCAGGTCGCTGGTGTCGATCGACACGCCGATATCCTCGAGCACCGACATCAGCTCGCGCTCCTGCTCGATCGCCTCGAGCAGCGTCGGGGGCTCGCCGTCGCGCGGCACGCGAAGCGAGAGCGGGTGCCGGCGCCGGGTTTCCGAGTAGCGCTGCACCAGCGTGTC
>MEEC01000222.1 GCA_001724315.1 Lautropia sp. SCN 70-15
CGCCGATCGCGCCGGCGGGCACCTGCCGGTTCTGGGCGGCGATCGCCGCGTTGACCTCGGCCGCGCTCAGCCGGTAGCCGACCAGCTTCTCGGGGTCGAGCCAGATCCGCATGGCGCGCTGCGCGGCATAGAGCTCGGCCTTGCCGACGCCGGGCACGCGGCGGATCTCGTTGATGACGTTGCGGGTGATGTAGTCGGCCAGCGCGAGTTGGTTCAGCCGGCCGTCCTGCGACGACAGGGTGGTGACGAGCAGGAAGTTGCTGCTGGCCTTCTCCACCTGCAGCCCCATCTGCATGACCGCCTGCGGCAGGCGCGACTCGGCCTTCTTGATCCGGTTCTGCACGTCGACCGTGGCCAGCTCGGGATCGGTGCCCGGCGCGAAGGTGGCGGTGATCTGCGCGCGGCCGTACGAGTTGCTCTGCGACTCGTAATACAGCATGCCCTTGGCGCCGTTGAGCTCCTGCTCGATCAGGCTGGTGACCGCCTGGTCCACGGTCTCGGCCGAGGCGCCCGGATAGGTGGCGCTGATCTCGACGCTGGGCGGCGCCACGCTCGGGTACTGCGAGATCGGCAGGCCGGGAATGGCCAGCAGGCCGGCCAGGATGATGAACAGCGCCACTACCCAGGCGAAGATCGGCCGCTCGATGAAGAACTTCGGCATGGTCAGGACCTCGGGGCGGCGTCGACGGCGCCCGTGCCACGCGCCACCCAGGGCTCGGCGCTCACCGGCGCGCCCGGACGGATCTTCTGGAAGCCCTCGACCACGACCCGATCGCCGGGCTTCAGGCCCTCGCGGACGATCAGTTCGTCGCCGACCGTGGCGCCGGTGGTCACCGTGCGCTGCGCCGGCACGTCGCCGTCGCCGACCACCCAGACCCAGGCGCCGCCGTCGGACGAGCGCTGGACGGCCTGGCGCGGCACCCGGATCGCCTGCCGGTCCACGCCCTGCTCGAGCCGCACGCGCACGTACATGCCCGGCAGCAGGCTGCGGTCCGGATTGGGGAACTCGGCGCGCAGCGTGACCTGTCCGGTGCCGGGGTCCACCGTCACGTCGGAAAACAGCAGCTTGCCGGTCGCAGGGTGCTCGCTGCCGTCGTCGAGGACCAGCGCGACCCGCGCCGACTCGCCGGCCACCCGCTCCACGCTGCCGCTTTCGAAGGCCTTGCGCAGGCGGGCCAGCTCGGTGGCGGGCTGGGTGAAGTCCACGTAGATCGGATCGAGCTGCTGGATGGTGGCCATCGGCGTGGGCTCGCCCTGGCCGACCAGGGCGCCCTCGGTCACCAGCGCGCGGCCGATGCGCCCCGAGATCGGCGCGCCGACCGTGGCGTAGCCGAGGTTCAGGCGGGCGCGGTCGCGAGCGGCCCGCATCGCGGCCACGTCGGCTTGCGCGAGCTTCTGCTGGGCCAGCGCGTTGTCGAACTGCTGGCGGCTGATCGCGTTCGCCTTGACCAGCGGCTCGAAGCGGGCGACTTCGGCGCGCGCCAGCGCGAGCGCCGCCTCGGCGCGCTGCAGGCTCGCGTCGGCCGCAGCCAGGTCCGCCTGCAGCGGCGCGGGGTCGATCCGGAACAGCAACTGGCCCGCCTTGACCTCGCTGCCTTCGCGAAAGACCCGCTTCTGCACGATGCCGGGCACGCGGGCGCGGACCTCTGCGATCCGCGTCGGCTCGAGGCGGCCGGGCAGCTCGCTGGAGACGGTCGTGGTTTTCGGCTCGGCCACCACGATGGCGACCGGCGCCGGGGGCGGCGCGGCGCCCGCCGGCTGCGCGGCGGAGAGATCACGGCCGCATCCGGTGGCGACCAGCAGGGTCAGCAAGGCAACGCCGGCGACGCGGGCGGTCGAAAAGGTGACAGGCATGGGGAGTCCGATTCGGAGGAGTGATTAAATTGTACCGAATGAGACATTTTTGTGTCAATCAAACCGAACGCTACACTCCCCGTGCCGATGGAAACCCTCACCCTTCTCTTTCCCGACCTGGCGCTGATCGCGATCGGGCACCTGCTCTTCCGCTCCGGAATCTGGGGCCGCGACTTCTGGCAGGAGCTCGAGAAGATGATCTATTTCCTGCTCTTCCCGGCGCTGCTCTTCAACACCATCCTGCGCACCAACCTGGGTTCGGCGGGCGCGCTGCCGGCGGTGACGGTGGCGCTCGGCGCGATCGCGGTCGGCATCGCGCTGGGCTTCGCGGCCCGGCCGCTGCTCAGGCCCCTGCCGCTGCAGTTCGCCTCGGGCGTGCAGTGCGCCTTCCGCTTCAACTCCTACATCATGCTGGCGCTGGCGCAGCGCTTCGCCGGCGAACCCGGGCTCGCGCTGGCCGCGATCGTGATGGGGGTGGCGGTGCCCATCCTCAACGTGGCGGCGGTCTGGCCGCTGGCGCGCACGGCCAACAGCGGCCTGGCCCGCGAGCTGGCGCGCAATCCGCTGATCCTGGCCACGCTGGCCGGGCTGGCCGGCAACTTCGCCGGACTGTCGCTGCCCGAGCCGATCGGCGCCACGATCGGCCGGCTGGGCAGCGCCTCGCTGGCGCTCGGCCTCCTGGCGGCGGGCGCCGGGCTACGGCTCGAACGTTCGCCGACCTCGGATGCCGCTTCGCGCGCCAGCGCGCTGCGGCTGACCGCCTGGTTCACCGCGGTCAAGCTGGTCGCGATGCCGGCCACCGCGCTGCTGCTGTCGAGCCTGTTCGGCGTGCCGCCGCTCGCGCAGCAGATCGCGGTGCTGTTCGCCTCGATGCCGGCGGCCTCGTCGTCCTACATCCTGGCGAGCCGGATGGGCGGCGACGGCCCCTTCGTGGCGATGCTGGTCACGGTGTCGATGCTGGCGGCGCTGGTGGCGCTGCCGTTCTGGATCGGCCTCAGCCGCTAGCGCGCGGCCCGGCGGCCCGCTCGCCGTTCTCGCTCCGCCCGCCCGGCGCGCGGCGCGCCAGCTGCGCCAGCGCCCAGCCGACGTGCTCCCTGACCAGTTCGGACGGATGATCGGCGCGGGCCTCGAGCGCCGCGCGCGCCGCGGCGATCGCATCGGCCCCTCCGGCCACGTCGGCGGCCCCGGCCCCGCAGCCCTCCGCCCCCACGTTGCCCAGCGCCACCGCGATGTTCCGCAGCCAGCGCTCGTGGCCGATGCGCCGGATCGGCGAGCCGGCCAGCCGCGCGTCGAACTCGTCGGCGCTCCAGCCGAAGAGATCGACCAGCGACGCCGCGTCGAGACCGTTGCGCGCGGCGAAGTCCGGCAGCGCGGCCGGCTGCGCGAAGCGGTTCCACGGACAGGCGAGCTGGCAATCGTCGCAGCCGTAGATCCGATTGCCGATCGGCGCGCGCAGGGGCTCGGGGATCGCCCCCTTCAGCTCGATCGTCAGGTAGGAAATGCAGCGCCGCGCGTCGAGCCGCCAGGGCGCCACGATCGCGCCGGTCGGGCAGGCCTCGATGCAGCGGGTGCAGCTGCCGCAGTGGTCGGGCTCGGCTTCGTCGGCCGGCAGCGGCAGGTCGGTGTAGAGCGTGCCCAGGAAGAAGGTGGAGCCGCGCTTCGGGTGGATCAGCAGCGTGTGCTTGCCGCGCCAGCCGAGGCCGGCGCGCCGCGCGAGCTCGACCTCCATGACCGGCGCCGAATCGCAGAACACCCGGTGGCCGAAAGGCCCAACCGCCGCCGCGATCCGTTCGGCCAGCTTCTGCAGCCGGGCGCGCACCACCTTGTGATAGTCGCGCCCCAGCGCGTAGCGCGACAGGTAGGCGCGCTCGCCCTGGGCGAGCGTTCGCCACGCCGCGTCGACCCAGCCGGATTCCTCGGGCGCGTAGTCCAGCGTGACCATGATCGCGCTGACGGTGCCGGGCACCAGCTCGGCCGGACGGGCCCGGGCCATGCCGTGCCGCGCCATATAATCCATTTCGCCGTGCCAACCCGCGTCGAGCCAGGCCTGCAGGCCGCCCTCGACCGACGACAGGTCGACGCCGGCCACGCCGAGCGACGCGAAGCCGAGCTCGGCGGCCCACTGCCGCAGCGTTGCGGTCGCGAGGTTCGGCGTCGAGGACATGACTCGACCATTCTAAGGGGCGCACCGATGCCCGCCGATTCGCTGAGCCTGCTGCTGCCCGACGAGCCCGCCACCGCGGCGCTCGCCCGGGCGATCGCGGGCGCGCTGCAGCCCGGCACCACGATCCACCTTTCCGGCGACCTGGGCAGCGGCAAGACCGCCTTCACCCGCGCCCTGCTGCGGGCGCTCGGCCACACCGGGCGTGCGAAAAGCCCCACCTTCACGCTGGTAGAACCTTATAATCTGTCGAAGTTCAATCTGTATCATTTTGATTTTTATAGGCTCTCATCCGAGAGGGCTTGGCTGGATGCAGGCTTCGACGAATATCTCGACGGGCGCGGCGTGGTCGTCATCGAATGGCCCGAGATGGCCGGCGACACCCTCCCCGCGCCCGACCTGCTGCTGCGGATCCGCTGCGATCCGGTGGCGGGCGCCGACGCGCGCCGAGTCGACGCGCGCGCGCGCGGGCCGCGGGGCCTCGCATGCCTGAACGCGATTCGCGCCGCCGGCTGCTTCGCGCCGGCGCCCGGGCCGGAGCCGGCGCCGCGCTGAGCCGCGCGGTCGCGGGCGCGCTGGCCGTCCTCGCCGCGCCGGCCGCGCGGGCGGCCACCATCGTCGCGGTGCGGGTGTGGCCGGCCCGCGACTACACGCGGGTGGCGCTCNGTGCGGGTGTGGCCGGCCCGCGACTACACGCGGGTGGCGCTCGAGCTCGACGAGCCGCTGCGCTCCACGCAGATGCAGCTCTCCGATCCGCCCCGGATCGTCGTCGACCTGGAAGGCCTGGAGATCGACCTCGCGCTGCGCGAGCTGATCGCCAAGGTGCAGCCCGACGATCCGTACATCGCGCAGGTGCGCATCGGCCAGAACCGCCCGCGCGTGGCGCGTCTGGTCTTCGACCTGAAGACCGAGGTCGAGCCCCAGCTGTTCACGCTGCCGCCGGTCGGCAACTACCGGCACAGGCTGGTGCTGGACCTGTACCCCACGGTCGCCCCCGATCCGCTGGCCTCGCTGCTCGAGCAGATGAACCGGGCCGGACCCGCCATGCCCCCGGCGCCGCAATCCGATCCGCTCGCGGCGCTCCTGGGGGGGAGCCGGCCGGGCGAGCCGCGCGCGGGCGGCCCCCAGGACAAGGACGCGCCGAGCCCGAAAACGGGCAGCTCGGGCGGACCGGTCGCACCGCGGCCCGGCGGACCGGGCGGCTCGCCGGGCGCCTGGGCCGAGGCGCCGGCCACGGTGCCGCCGGTCACCTCGCGGCACGGGCCGGCGAAGTCGCGCCCCCCGGGCGCGGTCGCGCCCTCCGCCCCGACCAGGGGACCCGCCACCCGGCTGGTCACGATCGCGATCGACCCGGGACACGGCGGGGAAGACCCGGGCGCGATCGGTCGCGCCGGCACGCGCGAGAAGGACGTGGTCCTTCGCATCGCCCAGCTGCTTCGCGAGAGGATCCAGGCCGACCCGGCGATGCGCCCGTACATGACCCGGGACGGCGACTACTTCGTGCCGCTGGCCACGCGGGTCGCCAAGGCCAGGCGGGTGCAGGCCGACCTGCTGGTGTCCATCCACGCCGATGCCTTCGTGCGGCCGACGGCGCGCGGCGCCTCGGTCTACGTGCTCTCCGAGCGCGGGGCGAGCAGTTCGGCCGCGCGCTGGCTGGCCAACCGCGAGAACGCCTCGGACCTGATCGGCGGGGTCAACCTGAACACCCGCAACGCCGAGGTGCGCCAGGTGCTGCTCGACCTGTCGACCAGCGCGCAGATCCAGGCCTCGAGCGTGATCGGCCAGCGGGTGCTGGCCGAGCTCGGCGACGTGGGCAACCTCCACAAGCCGCGCATCGAGCAGGCCGGCTTCGCGGTGCTCAAGGCGCCCGACATCCCGTCGATCCTGGTCGAGACCGCGTTCATCAGCAACCCCCACGAGGAGCGCCGGCTGCGCGACCCGCGCTACCAGGCGAGCGTGGCCGACGCGATCTTCCGGGGCATCCAGTCCTGGCTGCGCAGCCACCCGCCGGAGCAGCGCGGCAGGCTCACCTGAGCGATCGGCCTGCCTCCGGAGACCGGGCGGTCTGCGCGGATCAGGCGACCTCGGCGGGCTGCTCGAGCCGGTAGCCGACCCCGCGCACCGTGCTGATGCGCGCGCCGGTGCCGGCCAGCTTGCCGCGAAGCCGCGACACGTAGACCTCGATCGCGTTCGGCGCGAGCTTCTCGTCCCAGCCGGCAATCGCGCGCAGGAGCCGGTCCTTGGTGACCGCGGCGCCGGCGTGCATGACCAGGAACTCCAGGATCGACCACTCGCGCGGCGTCAGGTCAATGGGCACCGAGCCGTGCCGGACTTCGCGCCGCCGGCTGTCGACCACCAGCTCGCCGCAGACGACGACGTCGGTCCGCAGCGCCGCCCCGCCCTGCCGTCGCAGCAGCGCCTGGCAGCGCGCGACCAGCTCGCGCGGGTCGACCGGCCGGATCAGGTGGTCGTCCGCCCCGGCCTCGACGGCCGCGATCCGGGTCTCGACCGCGTCGAGCGCGCTGAGCGTGATCACGCCCAGACGGATGCGGCGCTCGCGCAGGCTGCGCAGCCAGGCCAGCTCGTCGGCGGCCTGGCCGGGCAGGTCGATCAGGATCGCGTCGTAGTGACCGCCGCGCAGCGCTTCGTCGGCCGCCAGGAGACTGGCAGCCACGTCGACCTGGTGGCCGGCCGCGCGCAAGGGCTCGGCAAGGCGCTCGAGCGTGAGGTCATCCCGGTTGACCGCGAGTGTCTTCATCGGCGAATCCGGCCGTTTCCGGCCGGCCGGCATCGGAGCGCCGAGCGGCGCGCCCCGGGGGTTCAGGAAAGTCCGGGACCCATGCTACGCGCGGCCGGGGGCGCGATCGCTGACATCGGTCAAGCGCGCGTCGTTTCGCGGCGCCGCCTCGACGGGTGCCGGAACGCCCCGAACACCGCCGGCCGGCCTCGGATGTGGCACGCGGCTCCCTATAATCCCGCCATGAATGCCCCCACGACGCGCCGCCCGATCGCGCCGCTGCCCGATCGCCTGATCAGCCAGATCGCTGCGGGCGAGGTGGTCGAGCGGCCCGCCTCGGTGGTCAAGGAACTTCTCGAGAACGCGATCGACGCCGGCGCGAGCCGGATCTCGCTGCGCATCGAGGAAGGCGGGGTGCGCCGGATCGTGGTGGCCGACGACGGCGTCGGCATCCCGGCCGCCGAACTGCCGCTCGCACCGCTGCGCCACGCCACCAGCAAGATCGCCACGCTCGACGAGCTCGAGCGGGTGGCCACGCTGGGCTTCCGCGGCGAGGCGCTGGCGTCGATCGCATCGGTGGCGCGCCTGATCGTGACCAGCCGCACCGCCGACGCCGGGCACGCCTGGAAGCTCGACGCCGAGACCGGCGAGATCCAGCCCGCGGCGGGCGCACGCGGCACCACGATCGAGGTGCTGGACCTGTACGCGGCCACGCCGGCGCGGCGCAAGTTCCTGAAGGCGCCGGCCACCGAGGCGGCCCACTGCCTGGAGGCGCTGCGCCGGGTGGCGCTGGCCCATCCCGACATCGCCTTCGAGGCGGTGAACGACGGCCGGACCGGCGAGCCGATGCCGGCCAGCGGCTGGCGGGAGCGGGCGCTGGCCGGACTGGGCGACGACTACAAGGCCGCGCACCGGGTGGTCGACGCCGAGGCCGGCGGCCTGCGGCTGCAGGGCGTGCTCGGCGCGCCCACGCTGAACCGGGCGCGCGCCGACCGGCAGTTCCTCTACGTGAACGGACGCTTCGTGCGCGACCGGCTGCTCGGCTACGCGGTGCGCCAGGCCTACTCGGACATGATGCACGGCGACCGGCATGCCGCCTGGGTGCTGCACCTGTGGCTCGATCCGTCGCTGGTGGACGCGAACGTGCATCCGGCGAAGACCGAGGTGCGCTTTCGAGACGCCTCGGCAGTCAGGTCCTTCGTGTTCCACGCGGTCCAGGACGCGCTGCGCGAGGCGCATCGCCCGGCGGGGGGCAGCGCCGGGCAGGATGCCGGCGGCGCGCGCGGGGACGGCAGGCGCGGGGAA
>MEEC01000223.1 GCA_001724315.1 Lautropia sp. SCN 70-15
GGCCGCACCGGCGACGCCTGCCGCGGCGGCAGCGAGACGATCGGTCTCGGCGGCAGGCGCTTCACCTGCGACCTCAGCTTCGGTGCGGGCAAGGTCGCGACCCCGGCCGCGACGGCGCTCGCCTCGTTCGGAGCGGTCGGTGCGCTCAGCGCGTTCCGGGCGCTCACCGCGTTCCGGTCGCTCACCGCGTTCCGGTCGCTCGGCGCGCTCCGGTCGCTCGGCGCGCTCGGCACGTTCCGGGCGCTCCGCACGTTCCGGGCGCTCCCCGCGCTCGCCGCGCTCGCCGCGCGCCGGGCGGTCGAGGTCCTCACGACCTTCCCGGTCCTCGCGGCGGCCGCCGCGGCGACGGCCGTCGCCCTCGCCGCCGTTCGGCTGTGCCGGACGCGGGCCGCGGGCCTCTCGGCCTTCCCGCCCTTCACGGCCTTCACGGCCTTCGCGTCGATCGCGACCGCCACGGCCTTCGCGGCCCTCGCGGCCTTCGCGAGCCCGCCGACCCTCGGCGCCGCCCGCGGCAGGGGCCGCGGCCGGGCGTGCGGCCGGCGTGGCCTCGGCCTCGTTGGCGGGCTTCTTGCGGAACCAGCCGAGGATCTTGCCGAGCAGGCCGTCGTCGCCGAGCATGGGTTGCGCGGCGCCGGCGGCTGCGGCGGGGCGCGCCGCCGGCGTGGGCGTCGCGGCCGGCGCGCTGGCCGGGGCGGCTGCGGGCGCCGGGGGCGGCACCTCGGGCCGGATGCCCTTGACCGCCGCTTCCTGGCGCGGCTTGGCTGCTTCCAGCTTGCGGTCGAGGTAGGTTTCCTCTTCCTCGGGCGCTTCGGCCAGCGCGTAGCTGGCCTTGTAGTTGGCCAGCCGGTCGTCGTCGTGGCGCAGGCGCTCGGTCCGGTAGTGCGGCGTCTCGAGGTGCTTGTTCGGGATCAGGACGATCTCGACCTTGAGCCGCGCCTCGAGCTTGTTCAGCTCGCTGCGCTTCTCGTTGAGCAGGTAGGTGGCCACGTCGACCGGCACCTGGGCGTAGACCGCCGCGGTGCTCTCCTTCATCGCGTCTTCCTGGATCACGCGCAGCACGTGCAGCGCGGAGGACTCGATGTCGCGGATCACGCCGGTGCCGTTGCAGCGCGGGCAGGTGATGTGCGAGCCCTCGACCAGCGCCGGGCGCAGCCGCTGGCGCGACAGCTCCATCAGGCCGAAGCGGGAGATCTTGCCGGTCTGCACCCGCGCGCGGTCGTAGTGCAGGGCGTCTTTCAGCCGCTGCTCGACCTCGCGCTGGTTCTTGGCGCTCTCCATGTCGATGAAGTCGATGACGATCAGGCCGCCCAGGTCGCGCAGGCGCATCTGGCGGGCCACCTCGTCGGCGGCCTCGAGGTTGGTGCGCAGCGCCGTTTCCTCGATGTCGGAGCCGCGGGTGGCGCGCGCCGAGTTGACGTCGATCGCGACCAGCGCCTCGGTGTGGTCGATGACCACCGCGCCGCCCGAGGGCAGCGGGACCAGGCGCGAATGCGCGGTCTCGATCTGGTGCTCGATCTGGAAGCGCGAGAACAGCGGCGTGTCGTCGCGGTAGCGCTTGACCCGGCTGACCATGTCCGGCATCACGTGGACCATGAACTGCCGGGCCTGCTCGTAGATGTCGTCGGTGTCGATCAGGACCTCGCCGATGTCGGGCGAGAAGTAGTCGCGGATGGCGCGGATGACCAGGCTGGACTCCTGGTAGATCAGGAAGGGGCCCGGGGCGGAGCCTGCCGCCTGCTCGATCGCGGTCCAGAGCTGCAGCAGGTAGTTCAGGTCCCACTGCAGCTCCTCGGCGGTGCGGCCGATGCCCGCGGTGCGGGCGATCAGGCTCATGCCGGAGGGGTGCTGCAGCTTGTCCATGGTCTCGCGCAGCTCTTGCCGGTCCTCGCCCTCGACGCGGCGCGAAACGCCGCCGCCGCGCGGGTTGTTCGGCATCAGGACCAGGTAGCGCCCGGCCAGCGAGATGTAGGTGGTCAGCGCGGCGCCCTTGTTGCCGCGCTCTTCCTTGTCGACCTGGACGATGACCTCCATGCCTTCGGAGATCGCGTCCTGGATGCGCGCCTTCGACGCGTCGACGCCGGCCTTGAAGAAGGCCTTCGAGATTTCCTTGAACGGCAGGAAGCCGTGGCGTTCTTCGCCGTAGTTGACGAAGCAGGCCTCGAGGCTGGGCTCGACGCGGGTGATGACCCCCTTGTAGATGTTGCTCTTGCGGGACTCGCGGCCCGCGGACTCGATGTCGATGTCGATCAGCTTCTGGCCGTCGACGATGGCCACGCGCAGCTCTTCCGAGTGCGTGGCATTGAACAGCATTCGCTTCATGCAAATGACTCCGTTGCGCGCCAGTTGCGTGGCGGCGCGCTTCGGCCAGCGGGCCGATGCGAACGGAAGCAGCGAAAGAGGATGCTCAGGTCGGCCGCGAGCGAACCGGCGCTACGCGCGCCGGCAATCCACCGGTGAGCGCGCGCCGGAAAACGCCGGGCATGACCCGGGATCGTCGGACGTGGGGTGCGCAGACAAGGGTTCGGGAACCGTACTGGTCGGGGCGTCGGCGGTTGTGGCCGGCGCCCGCTGCTCTCTCTTCTGGATATTCCGCATCGTCCCGCGTTCCTCGCCCGGGGTGGGGCAGGGGAACCGCGGTTTCATGTTCGTTCCGTCGTGTCCGCGACCCGTGGGGTGCCGCTCGTGCCGGCATTCGACCGGTACAATCCGCTCGTTGAGCCGGGACCGTTCCGGTCCGGACCTGGAAAACCCCCGGCGCACAGGAACTGCGCCCACGGCGGCGATCGGCAAGCCCGGACAGCCGGACGCCGAAAGACAGGACGCTGAAGCGGGCCTGGACAGGGCGCCGGAAGCGGAAGACCGGCTCGACGGCGCGGTTCCGGAAGACCCGGATCGCGCACGACCTTGCGAGTATACCAACGTGGACAGCCCCAGGAAAAGGGCGGACGGGCCCGGCGGGGCCGCGCCTGCCGTCAGGATCGTGGAAGTCGACGCCGACCGCGCCGGCCAGCGGCTGGACAATTTCGTCGTCGGCCAGTGCAAGGGGGTCCCCAAGAGCCACGTCTACCGGCTGATCCGCAGCGGGCAGCTGCGCGTCAACGGCGGGCGCCGAGGCGCCGATTACCGTCTGGAGGCTGGCGATGTCGTCAGGATCCCCCCGGTCCGGGTCGCGGCGCCCGCCCCCGTGCCGGCCGAGGAGCCGGGCGCCATCGGGCCCGGCCAGGCGCTGCGGACGCGCGCCGCGCTCGCCAGGCGCCTGCCGGTCATCCACGAGGACGACTGGATGCTGGTCATCGACAAGCCCGAGGCGGTGGCGGTGCACGGCGGCAGCGGCGTGTCGAGCGGCGTCATCGAGCGGCTGCGCGCCGCGCGCCCCGAGGAGCGCTTCCTGGAGCTCGCCCACCGGATCGATCGGGAGACCTCGGGGGTGCTGGTGATCGCCCGCCGGCGGGCCGCGCTGCTCGCGCTGCAGGCGCAGTGGCGCGAGCGCGCCCCCACCAAGCGCTACCTGGCGATCGTTTCGGGCAGCTGGCCGCTGCGCAGCAAGACCCTGGACGCGCCGCTGCGGCGGATGCCCGCGCCAGGCGGCGACCGCCGCGTGGCGGTCCACGCCGAGGGGCAGGAGGCGGTCACCCGGGTGCGCGGGCTCGCGCGCTTCACGCTGCCGGGCCTGGGCGACTTCACGCTGGTCGAGGCCACGATCGAGACCGGCCGGACCCACCAGATCCGCGTGCACCTGAGCCACGCCGGCCATCCGATCGCCGGCGACGACAAGTACGGCGACTATCGCCTCAACCGGGCGCTGGCCGCACAGGGCTTCCGGCGCATGTATCTTCACGCGGCGTCGCTGTCGCTCCGACATCCGGAATCCGGCCGGCCGCTCACGCTGACGGCGCCGATGCCCGAGAGCTTTTCTGCGATGCTGCAGGCGGGCGGCGTCGATTCCCTTCCCGAACTGGAACGCTGAACTCATGTCTTCTCGACGCTATCGTCTCGTGGTCTTCGACTGGGACGGCACGCTGGTCGACTCCACCGCCGCGATCGTCCATGCGATCCGTGCCTCGGCCGCCGACCTCGGGCTGCCGGTGCCCAGCCGCGAGCAGGCCTCGCACGTGATCGGGCTGGGGCTGCTCGACGCGATCCATCGCGCGGTGCCGTCGATCGCGCGCGAGCAGGTGCCCCTGTACGTGCAGCGCTATCGCTACCACTACCTGAAGGAAGACGCCGCCCTCGAGGCCTTCCAGGGCGTGCCGGCCCTGCTGGACGAACTCGCCGACGCGGGCGCCTGGCTGGCGGTCGCGACCGGCAAGTCGCGGGTCGGGCTGAACCGGGCGCTGGACCAGATGGGCTGGACCGGCCGCTTCCTCACCACCCGCTGCGCGGACGAGGGCATCCCGAAGCCGGATCCGTGGATGCTGCGCGACATCTGCGAGGAGCTCGGCCTGGAGGCCGCCGAGGCGCTGATGATCGGCGACACCACGCACGACCTGGGCATGGCCCGCGCGGCGGGCTCCGATGCGGTGGCGGTGACCTACGGCGCCCACCCGCGCGAGGAGCTGGCGCCGAGCCGGCGCTCGCGGTCGTGGATTCGGTGGCCGAGCTGCGCGACGCGCTGCTCGGCTGGATACGGTGAGCCCGATGGCGGGCCCGGATTCCGGAGCCTCGGCGCAGGCGAGGGCGGCCGACGAGCGCGACGCCCCCCCCGAGGGCTGGATCCGCGTCTGCGCGAGCGAAGCGCTCGCCGAAGGCGGCGACGGCGTGCGCTTCGAGCTGCCCGCGTCGCGCGCCGGGTCGCCCGCGCCGCAGGCCTTCGCGGTGCGCTACGATGGCCGCGTGCACGCGTGGCTGAACCGCTGCGCGCACGTGCCGGTCGAGCTCGACTGGATGCCGGGCAAGTTCTTCGACGAGAGCGGCCTGCTGCTGATCTGCGCCACCCACGGCGCGACCTACGAGCCCGACACCGGCCGTTGCGTCGGCGGGCCCTGCCGCGGCAAGGCCCTCGAGCCGGTAACGGTCTGCGAGCACGATGGCAGCATCTGGGCCGATCCGGGCCCGCAAGGCCGAAGCAGCTGACGAGCGAACGCTGAGCGAACGATGAGCGAACGATGAGCAAGCCCGAGCAGACGACGGAACCCGAGACCCGGGTCGAGACGCTCAAGGACCTCCTCCGCTTCCAGGATAAGGCCGTCGTCAGCCGCATGCTGGTCAAGAACACCGGCGGCAGCGTGACGCTGTTCGCTTTCGACCGGGGCGAGGGGCTGAGCGAGCACACCGCGCCATTCGACGCACTGCTCGCCGGTGTCGAGGGCGAGGCGAAGGTGAGGGTCGGGACCGAGACTCACGTCCTCGAGGAGGGGCAGGTCCTGCTGATCCCCGCCACCGTTCCGCATGCGATCGACCCGCTCACGCCCTTCAAGATGCTCCTGGTGATGATCAAGGAGGAAAGGGCAG
>MEEC01000224.1 GCA_001724315.1 Lautropia sp. SCN 70-15
CGATCGCTTCGAGCACGAAGGCGGCGACGATTGCGCGGTAGGGGCCGACGCGCGCGGCCAGCCTGGCCCAGAGCCAGTTCGACGGGGCGCCGGCCAAGCCCACCGTCATCCAGGCCCAGAACTCCCAGACCGGCGCATTCGGCAGGCGCCTGACCATCACGACGATGAAGGTCGCGGTGATCACGTAGCCGAATCCCAGGCAGGCGTAGGCGACGATCAGGCGCCGCAGGGCGGCGGCCGCGCCGGGGGGCGGGGCGGCGGCGCCGCTGCCGTCGCCGCCGTGCCGTCCCGGGGCTGCCAGCGTCAGGCTGCGCCAGGGGGCCAGGGCCAGCGCGGCGGCGATCGCGCCCATCGCGAGCCAGAGCGTCGGCGCGTCGAACCCGGCGCTGCGCCCGGCGAAGACCACCAGAGCGGACAGCGCGATCCCGACGCCGACGCCCGAGTACACGAGACTGCCCAGCATCGGCCGGGCGTGGCGGGCGGCCACCTCGAAGATCATCCCGGAGGTGTAGACCAGCACGAAGGCGCTGGCCGCGCCGGCGACGAAGCGCAGCGCGGCCCAGCCTGCCGTGCCCGCCTCGAGCGCCATCGCCGCGGTGCTTGCGACGCTCAGCACGATGCCGGCGCGCAGCCAGAGGACGCGGTCCGCGGCGAAGAAGGCCCGGGTCGCCAGCAGCGCCCCGGCCAGGTAGCCGGCGAAGTTGGACGAGGCGACGACGCCGGCTCCGGCCAGCGTGAGGCCCCCGCTTTCGAGCATCGGGGGCAGCATCGGCGTGTAGGCGAAGCGGCCGATCGCCATCGCAAGCGCCAGCGCGCAGGCTCCGGCGAGCGCGAGGTGAAGCGGATCGCCGTCGCTGCGGCTCATCGTCGAGCCGGGCATGCCGGGCCGCTCACCACAGCGCCGCGAAGTACAGCGCCAGCGACGCGAGGAAGCCGAAGGTCCAGACGATCGAGCGCGCCGTCGCGCGGTCGTTCACGTAGAGCCAGACGTAGGCGATCCGGCTGGCGACGAAGAAGCCGGCCAGCAGGTCGATTGCCAGTGGCGATGCGCCGGACTGCATCGCCACCAGCACGCCGGCGGCGAACACCGGGAAGGCCTCCCAGGAGTTCGCCTGCGCGGCCACCGCGCGGGCCCGGTGGCCGGTCTGGGCCGCCAGCCAGGCGCGCGGGTTGCGGTTGTCGTAGTCGCGCAGTCCCCACTTGGCGATGGTGGCGCAGGCGATCGGCAGGATCGCGGCGATGACCAGGCAGACGATCGCGAAGCTCATTCGGTCACTCCTGCGGCGGCAGCCAGCCCAGCAGGGCGTCGAGGCCGTTGTGGTTGATCGCGAAGGTGGTGCGCGCGCGCACGACCGGCTTGGCGCGGTAGGCCACCGACACGCCGGCCACGCCCTTCATCTCCAGGTCGTTGGCGCCGTCGCCCACCGCGATCGCCTGGGCCGGNCAGGTCGTTGGCGCCGTCGCCCACCGCGATCGCCTGGGCCGGCGTGCAGCCCAGCTCGGCGCAGGCCGCTTCCAGTGCCTGCCGCTTGCCGCTGGCATTCACGATCGTGCCGACCAGCCGGCCGGTCAGCCTGCCGTTCGCGACCTCGAGCACGTTCGAGCGGGTGAAGTCGATGCCCAGCCGCGCCTTGAGCCGGTCGGTGAAGAAGGTGAAGCCGCCCGAGACCAGCAGGATCTTCAGGCCCGACGCCTTCAGCCCGGCGAACAGGCGCTCCACGCCGGGGGTGAGGGCGACGCGCTCGTCCCAGACGCGCTGCAGCGTGCTCTCCTCGAGCCCTTCGAGCAGGGCCACCCGCTGGCGCAGGCTCTCGTCGTAGTCGGCGATCTCGCCGCGCATCGCCGCCTCGGTGATCGCGGCCACCTCGGCCTTGCGGCCCACGTAGTCGGCGATCTCGTCCACGCACTCGATCGTGATCAGCGTGGAGTCCATGTCGAAGGCGGCCAGCCGGTAGTCGGCCAGGCGGGCGCCCTGCGCAACCAGCGCGGCGTCGACCTGCTGCGCGTCGGCCAGCCGGTCGACGCTCGCGCGGTCCATGGCCGCGCCGCGCCAGGCGGCCAGCGCCGCTTCGCGGCGATCGGGGGCGCGGCCCACGGCGCCGGCGAAGGCCGCCACCGCGTCGTCGGCGAGCTCGGGGTGCTGGATGATCAGGTCGGTCATCGGTGGATCGTCAGTCGTCGGTCGGTGGTCGGTGGTCGGTCGCGCTTCAGTCGGCAAGCGCCTTGAGGATCTCGCGAATCCGCTGCACGCGCTGGGCGAGGTCCGGCGTGGCGAGCGTGAAGCGCAGGCGATCCTGCCCGGAGAGCTTCACGTCCTTCCGGCTCTGGATCAGCGCGATGATCCGGGCGGGGTCGATCGGCGGATTCGGCCGGAACTGCAGCACGATGGTGTCGGAGGACGCGTCGATCTTGGCCACGCCCAGCGGCCTGGACAGGATCCGCAGTCGGTGGGTCTCGATCAGGGCGCGCGCCGCGTCGGGCAGCTTGCCGAAGCGGTCGACCAGTTCCTCGCGCAGGCCGTCGAGCGCGTCGACGTCCTCGCAGTTGGCCATCCGCTTGTACAGCGTGAGCCGCTCGTGCACGTCGGCGCAGTAATCGGCCGGCAGCAGCGCGGGCACGTGCAGGTTGATCTCGGTGGTGGCCGACAGCGGCGCGCTCAGGTCGGGCTCGCGCCCGGCCTTCAGCGCGCGCACCGCCTCGTTGAGCATCTCGGTGTACAGCGCGAAGCCCACTTCCTTCATGTCGCCGGACTGGTTCTCGCCGAGCACCTCGCCGGCGCCGCGGATCTCCAGGTCGTGCATGGCCAGGTAGAAGCCCGAGCCGAGCTCCTCCATCATCTGGATGGCCTCGAGCCGCTTGGCCGCGTCCTTGGTGATCGCCGACTCGTCCGGAATCATCAGGTAGGCGTAGGCCTGGTGGTGCGAGCGGCCCACGCGGCCGCGCAGCTGGTGCAGCTGGGCCAGGCCGAAGCGGTCGGCGCGGTGCATGACGATCGTGTTGGCGGTCGGCACGTCGATGCCGGTCTCGATGATCGTCGTGCACAGCAGCACGTTGAAGCGCTGCTGGTGGAAGTCGCGCATCACCCGCTCGAGTTCGCGCTCGGGCATCTGCCCATGGGCGACGGCAATGCGCGCCTCGGGCACCAGCTCGGCGAGTCGCTGGCGCCGGTTCTCGATCGTCTCGACCTCGTTGTGCAGGAAGTAGACCTGCCCGCCGCGCTTGAGCTCGCGCAGCAGCGCTTCGCGGATCGTGCCGTCGGACTCGCGGCGCACGAAGGTCTTGATCGCCAGGCGCTTTTGCGGCGCGGTGGCGATCACCGAGAAGTCGCGGATGCCTTCCAGGCTCATCGACAGCGTGCGCGGGATCGGCGTGGCGGTCAGCGTGAGCACGTCGACCTCGGCGCGCAGGGCCTTGAGCGCCTCCTTCTGGCGCACGCCGAAGCGGTGCTCCTCGTCGATGATCACCAGGCCCAGGCGCGGGAATTTCGTCTCGGGCGAGAGCAGCTTGTGCGTGCCGATCACGATGTCGATCTCGCCCCTGGCGATGCCTTCGAGTGCGGCCTTGGTCTCCTTGCCGGACCGGAAGCGCGACAGCTCGGCGAGCTTCACCGGCCAGTTCGCGAAGCGGTCCGAGAAGGTCTGGAAGTGCTGTTCGGCGAGCAGCGTGGTGGGGGTGAGGATCGCCACCTGCTTGCCGTCGGCCACCGCCACGAAGGCGGCGCGCAGCGCGACCTCGGTCTTGCCGAAGCCGACGTCGCCGCAGACCAGCCGGTCCATCGGCTTGCCCGAGACCATGTCCTGCACGACCGCGTGGATCGCGGCGAGCTGGTCGGGCGTTTCCTCGAAGCCGAAGCCGTCGGCGAAGGCCTCGTAGTCGTTCATGTCGACCTTGAAGGCGTGGCCGGTGCGCGCGGCGCGCCGCGCGTACAGGTTCAGCAGTTCGGCGGCGGCGTCGCGCGCCTGCTGGGCGGCCTTGCGGCGGGCCTTCTCCCACTGGCCGGAGCCGAGCTGGTGCAGCGGGGCCTCGTCGGGATTGGCGCCGCTGTAGCGGCCGATCACGTGCAACTGCGAGACCGGCACGTAGAGCGTGGCCTGCCCGGCATAGCTCAGGTGCAGGAACTCGGTCGGGCCGTCGCCGAGGTCCATGGTCACCAGGCCTTCGTAGCGGCCGATGCCGTGCTGCGCGTGGACCACCGGATCGCCGACCTTGAGCTCCGAGAGGTCGCGGATGATCGAGTCGACGTCGGTCTGGGTCTCGCGCAGGCCGCGTCGGGTGCGGCGCACCGTGCCGCTGAAGAGCTCGGCCTCGGTCACGATGGCCAGGCCATCCTCGGCCAGCTCGAAGCCGTCGTGCAGCGGGCCCACCGCCAGCGCCACTTCCTCGCTGCTGGCGGCGAAGGCGCTCCAGTCGTCGATGGCGGGCAGCGTGATGCCGTGATCGAGCAGCAGCTGCGTGAGCGTTTCGCGCCGCCCCGGCGACTCGGCCACGATCAGCTTGCGGCCCGGGTGTCCGACCAGGAAGCGCTCGACCCGCTCGACCGGGTTCTCGGCGCGGCGGTTCACCGAGACGTCGGGCAGGGCGCGCGCGAAACGCCGGCCGTCGGCCCCGCCGGCGCTCGCGGCTTCCGCCGAGCCGTCGCGGGCCATCGCCCAGCGCCCGAAGCGTCTGGCGTCGGTGAAGAAGCGCTCGGCGTCGATGAAGACCTCGGCCGGCGAGAGCAGCGGCCGCTCGGGATCGTGCGCCAGGAACCGGTGGCGCTGCCCGATGTCCTCGGCGAAGGCGCGGGCGGCGACCTCGATGTCGCCGTGCGAGACCACGATGGTCTGCGCCGGCAGGTAGTCGAACAGCGTCGCGGTTTCGTCGAAGAAGAGCGGCAGCCAGTACTCGATGCCGGCCGGCGCGATGCCGTTGCCCACGTCGCGGTACAGCGGGCTCCTGGACGGGTCGCCCTCGAAGCGCTCGCGCCAGCGCCCGCGGAAGGCGGTGCGGGCGGCCTCGTCCATCGGGAACTCGCGGCCGGGAAGCAGCCGGACCTTCTCGATCGGGTACAGGCTGCGCTGCGTGTCCGGGTCGAAGGTGCGGATCGATTCGATCTCGTCGCCGAACAGGTCGAGCCGGTAGGGCAGCGTCGAGCCCATCGGGTACAGGTCGATCAGGCCGCCGCGCACGCAGTACTCGCCCGGGTGCACCACCTGCGAGACGTGGTCGTAGCCGGCCAGCGTGAGCTGCTCGCGCAGTTGCCGCTCGTCGAGCGACTGGCCCTTGTGGAAGTGGAAGGTGTGCGAGGCCAGGAACGCGGGCGGGGCCAGCCTGTAGAGCGCGGTGGTGGCCGGCACCAGCAGCACGTCGACGTCGTTGCGATGCAGGGCGTGCAGCGTCGAGAGCCGCTCGGAGATCAGGTCCTCGTGCGGCGAGAACGCGTCCCAGGGGAGCGTCTCCCAGTCTGGCAGCAGCCGGGTGCGCAGGGCGGGCGCGAACCAGCCGATCTCGGTCGCGAGCCGTTGCGCGTCGACCACGGCCGCGCAGACGATCGCCAGCGTCCGGCCTTCGCGCGCCTCGCGGGTGGCCAGGGCGGCCAGCAGCAGCGCGTCGGAAGAGCCGTGGCCGGCGGGCAGGGTGCGGACCTTGCCGGGCGCGGGCGCCGGAATCGCGGCGAGCGCGGGCAGGGCCGCGAGCGCGGCGGCGGCCAGGGAGAGGGTCCGGGCGCGCGCGTCGGCCGCTTCGGCGCTGCCGGCGGGCGGCGATGCGGCGGCGGGCTCGCCCGGCGAGGGCTGGCCGCGCGCGGGCTGCAGGGCGGTGGGGGTCAAGGCTGGATCCGTTCGGGCGCGGCGCGAGCCTGCGGGCGGGCGCAGCGAAAGCTTAGAATTCTAGCTTTTCCGACTCCTTCGCCACGATTCCCCGATGACGACCCCTGCCGGCGCGCCGCGCTGCCTGGCCGTGATGCCCGCCGGCGGAACCGGCTCCAGGCTCGGCGCCGCCTTGCCCAAGCA
>MEEC01000225.1 GCA_001724315.1 Lautropia sp. SCN 70-15
GGCAGGGGCGGTCCGCTGCCCTAAGGTCCGGGGCTCCGAAACCTCGCAGCCCCGAAGGAATCCCGACCATGACCGAAGCCGTCGCCCCGGCCGAGCGCGCCGCCACCGCCCGTGTCCATCTCCGTCCGATCGATCGTGACGGCCTGCTGGCCTTCGCCGCGAAGGGCCGCGCGAACCCCGAGGTTCGCACCACGATGAAGGCGCACACGGTGGCCGACGGCCAGTTCCGGACGCTGACCCACATCGGCCACCACGCCCCGGTCGTCGTCGACGAGCCTCCGCACTTGCTGGGGCGGGACACCGCGCCGGCACCCTCCGAGGCCCTCCTCGCCGCGCTCGGTGCCTGCCTGGCGGTCGGTGTTCAGGCGGTCGCCACCTGGCGCGAGGTGCCGCTGTCGCGGCTCGAGCTCTTCATCGAGGGCGACATCGGCAACCCGGCGGCCTGGGGGGCCGGAGGTGCCGACCGCGAGCCCCGGCAGATGGGCTTCCAGGCCGTCCGTGTGAAGGTGCTGGTCGAGGGCGACGCGCCGCGCGAGACGCTCGACGAGATCGTCCGCCACGCGAACGTCTACTCGCCGGTGGCCAACAGCTACCGCAACCCGATCGCGCTCACCGTCGAGCCGGCCTGAGGGCCGCTATCACAGAGGATCTGCCCCGATGCATGCCGAACCGACCGTCGCGGCCTCTGCCGGCGACGCGCTGCGCGCGCTGGTTGCGCGCGAGCTGTCGCCACGGGTGATCGCGATCGACTTGGAGGCCGAATATCCGGAGCGCCTGCTGCGCGAGCTCGGGGCCGCGGGCGCCTTCGCCGGCGCCGAAGGAAGCGACCTCGGCTCGGTCATCGACGTGATCGCCGAGACCGGCCGGCACTGCCTTTCCGCCTCCTTCCTGGCCTGGTGCCAGACCGCCTGCGCGCGCTACGTCGCGATGTCGCCAAACGAGCGGCTGCGCGCCGACTGGCTGGAGCCGGTGCTGGCAGCGCGGCGGCTGGCCGGCACCGGGCTGTCGAACACGATCAAGTCGGCCGACGGCATCGAGGCCTACCGGCTCCGCGCGCGGCGCGTCGACGGCGGCTACGTGCTGGACGGCGTGTTGCCATGGGTGTCGAACCTCGGTGTCGACCACGTCTTCGCGACCGGCTGCCCGGTCGAGGGCGAGAGCGGGCTCGCGTTCGTGCTGGTCGACTGCGCGCAGCCGGGCTTCCGTCTCGTCGACGGCGCCCGCTTCGTCGCGCTGGACGCCACGCGCACGATGGCCTGCCACTTCAATGACAGCTTCGTTCCGGACCCGCGCGTGCTCGCCCACCCGGCCCAGTCCGCCGATTACCTGGCGCGGATCAAGCCCGGGATGATCCTCGCGCAGACGGGGATGGCGCTCGGGCTCGTCGACGCCTGCGCGGCGCTGGTCCGCCAGGCCGGCCGCACGCACTCGCACGTCAACGTCTTCCTCGACGACCAGGCCGACGACCTCGAATCGCCGCTGGCCACGCTGCGCGAGCGGGTGGCGGCGCTCGCGCTGGCCCTGGACGGCGACCCGCGGGCGCCGGTGATCGCCGACGTGGTCCGGGCTCGGCTCGAGGCCGGCGAGCTGGCGCTGCGCGCCGCGAACGCGGCGATGCTGCACCAGGGCGCCCGAGGCTACCTGCGCCACGCCGCGGCCCAGCGCCGGCTGCGCGAGGCCTACTTCATCGCGATCGTCACGCCGGCGATCAAGCACCTGCGCAAGGTGCTCGCGTCGCTCGAGTCGGGCCACGCGAGCGCGGAAGCCGCGGTCGGCGCGCTCTGAGCGCCGGCCCGGTTCGCTGAAAGGAGAAACCAGATGATCGATGGCAGGCATTGCAGCGTGCACCGGAGCCATTGCGGCTGCGGCGTCGACTCGTCGCTCGACCGGGCCTTCGCCGAGCGAGGCATCGATGATCCGGGCGACGGCCGGCGCGTGCTGACCGAAGCCTTCCTTCGCGGCGCGTTTCCCGACGCCGGCCGCCGCCGCAGGCTGCTCGCCTCGGTCGGCGGCTCGGCCGTCCTGGCGGCGCTGTCGTCGCTCGTCCCGGGCGTGGCCATCGAGGCGCTGGCCGCCGAACGGGGCGGTCCGATCGAGAAGCCGGGGCTGAAGATCGGCTTCCTTCCGATCACCTGCGCGACGCCCCTGGTCGTCGCGCACGCATCGGGGCTGTTCGCCGACGAGGGGCTGACGGTGGACCTCGTGAAGACCGCCGGCTGGGCGGTCGTCCGGGACAAGACGCTGACCGGCGAGTACGACGCGGCGCACATGCTGGCGCCGATGCCGCTGGCGATCTCGCTCGGACTCGGCTCGACCGGCGTGCCGATGGTGATGCCGGTCACCGAGAACGTGAACGGCAGCGCGATCACGCTGCACGTCAAGCATCGCGAGCGACGCGATCCGAAGCAGTGGAAGGGGATGACGCTGGCGATCCCCTTCGAGTACTCGATGCACAACTTCCTGCTTCGGCACTACCTGGCCGAGCACGGTCTGGACCCGGATCGCGACGTCCAGTTGCGGGTCATGGCGCCGCCGGACATGGTCGCGAACCTGTCGTCCGGCAACATCGACGGTTTCATCGTCGCCGATCCGTTCAACCAGCGGGCGGTCTACGAGGGAATCGGCTTCATCCACCTGTTGAGCAGCGAGCTCTGGAACGGTCATCCATGCTGCGCGTTCTCGACGACCGCCGACTTCGCGACGCGCGCGCCGAACACCTTCGGCGCGCTGGTCCGGGCGATGATCCGCGCGACGCAGCGCGCGCAGGATCCCGCGCGCCGGCGCGAGATCGCCGACACGATCCACACGCCGAACTACCTGAACCAGCCGAAGACGGTCGTCGAGCAGGTCCTGACCGGCCGCTTCGCTGACGGGCTCGGCAAGGGCCGCAACGTTCCCGAGCGGATCGGCTTCGATCCGTATCCGTGGCAGTCGATGGCGGTCTGGATGCTGTCGCAGATGAAACGCTGGGGCTACCTGAAGGGCGAGGTGTCCTACCGGCAGGTCGCCGAGCGCGTCTTCCTGGCCACCGACGCGCGGCGGCGGATGGCCGAGCTCGGGCTGGACGCGCCGAAGACCGCGTGGCGGACGCACGCGATCATGGGGCGCGAGTTCGACGCGCGAACGCTCGACGCCGGTGGCCGTCCGGCCCCGGGCCGCGGCTGAGGGGGGGCAGGATGAAGGCATCGAGCGTGCCGGCCGGGCTGCGCGCGGCGCTGCTGTCGCTGCTGATCCTCGCGGCGCTCGTCGGCGCCTGGTCGCTGGCCAGCAATGCGCCGAGTGGCCCGCCGGTCGTCGACGACGAGTACGCGCAGCTGGTCGGCAAGGCCGCGGCGGCCGGCGGGAGCAGGGCGATGCCCGGCCCCGCCGAGGTCGGCGCCGCGCTGCTCGCCCACCTTCGCGACCCGTTCTTCGATCGCGGCCCGAACGACAAGGGCATCGGCATCCAGCTCGCCCATTCGATCGGCCGCGTGCTGGTCGGCTTCGGCCTCGCGGCGCTGGTCGCGATCCCGGCCGGTTTCCTGATCGGGGCCTCGCCGGTGCTGCACCGGGCGCTCGACCCGTTCGTGCAGCTGCTGAAGCCGGTGTCGCCGCTCGCCTGGATGCCGCTCGCGCTGTTCACGCTGCAGGACTCGAACGTGTCCGCCGTGTTCGTCATCTTCGTCTGCGCGATCTGGCCGATGTTGCTGAACACCGCTTTCGGCGTGGCGTCGGTGCGGCGGGAGTGGCTCGAGGTCGCCCGGACGCTCGAGGCCGGCGCCTGGCGGACGGCGTTGCGGGTGGTGCTGCCGGCCGCGGCCCCGACGATCGTCACCGGGATGCGGATCTCGATCGGCATCGCGTGGCTGGTCATCGTCGCCGCCGAGATGCTGGTCGGTGGCACCGGCATCGGCTACTTCGTCTGGAACGAATGGAACAACCTGTCGATCGCCAACATCATGAGCGGCATCGTGGCGATCGGCCTCGTCGGCATGCTGCTCGACCGGCTGCTCGCGCAGGCGGCCAGGGGGGTGTCATGGAGCGAGTGAGCGGCAGGGCCTTCGTCGAGGTGCGCGGACTGGGTCGGATCCATCCGGGCAGGGGTCGCGATGCCGACACCGTCGTCTTCGAGGGACTCGACCTGTCGATTCCGGCCGGCCAGTTCGTCTGCGTCGTCGGCCATTCGGGCTGCGGCAAGACGACCCTGCTGCGCGCGCTGGCAGGCCTCGACGCGCCGAGCGCGGGCGAGGTCCTGATCGAGGGCGAGCCGGTATCCGGCCCCGGCCTCGATCGCGGCGTCGTCTTCCAGGGCAACGCGCTGCTGCCGTGGCTGACGGTGCTGGAGAACGTCGCATTCGCCGTTCGCTCGCGGTGGCCGAAATGGTCGCGGGATCGCGTGCTGGGGCACAGCCGCGAGCACCTCGCCCGGGTGGGCCTCGGCGATGCCGAGCGGCGCAGGCCCGCCGAACTGTCGGGCGGGATGAAGCAGCGGGTCGGCATCGCGCGCTCGATGCGCTGACCCGCGGGACGATCCAGGACGAGCTGCGGGCGATCGTCCGCGACACCCGGCAGACGGTCTTCATGATCACGCACGACATCGACGAGGCGCTGCTGCTGGCCGACCGCATCGTGCTGATGTCGCGCGGGCCGCGCGCGCGGATCGCCGATGTCGTCACGAACACGCTGCCGCGCGAGCGGACCCGCGCGGGGCTGCACCGGGAGCCGCGCTACTACCCGCTGCGCAACCGGCTGGTCGACTTCCTCGTCGAGGCGCAGGCCCCCGCGGAGCCGGCCCGGCGCGCCGCCTGAGGGCTCCGTCCGGCCGATTGCGGCGCGCGCGTCCCTTCGTTCAGAATGGGCGCCGGTCCGCAGTCCGCAGGAGAGAGCCTCGCCGATGCCCGCATCGTTCAACGACAGTCCGCCGTCGCGCTCGGCGATCGGCGAGGAGGAATGGCGGCTGCGCGTCGATCTCGCCGCCTGCTACCGGATCTTCGCCATGCTCGGCTGGACCGAGCTGATCTACAACCACATCACGGTCCGCATCCCCGGTCCGGACAAGCACTTCCTGATCAACCCCTTCGGCCTGCACTACACCGAGGTGACCGCGTCGAACCTGGTGCGCATCGACCTGCGGGGGAACATCGTCGGGCATTCCGACTGGCCGGTGAACCCGGCCGGTTTCACCGTGCACGCGGCGATCCACGACGGCATTGCCGGCGCGCACTGCGTGATGCACACGCACACCACGGCCGGCATGGCGGTGGCCTGCTCGCAGGCCGGGTTGTCGATGAGCAACTTCTACAGCGCGCAGCTGCACGGCAAGCTCGCGTATCACGACTTCGAGGGCATCACCGTGCACGCCGACGAGGGCCCGCGGCTGGTCCGCAACATCGGCGACCGGCCGGCGGTGATCCTGCGCAACCACGGTCTGCTCGCCTGGGGCGACACGATCCATCGCTGCTTCGCGATTCTCTGGCTGCTGAACCGCGCCTGCGAGATCCAGCTCGCCACGCTGGCCATGGGCCCGGCCATCGAGGTGCCCGAGGCGATCCAGCGCCGCTGCACCGCCGACTCGCTGCAGTTCGATCCGCGCTTCGGCGGCGGGCGCGACATGTTCGACGCGCTGGTGAGGCAGGTGGACCGGCTGGATCCCGGGTACAGGGCCTGAGGAAGGGAGAAGGGAGAAGGGGGAAGGGGGGTCAGGAGCGCAGCAGGAGCGGCTCCGGCGACGAGCGCGTCGCCTCGTGGCGGCGGATCCACGCGATCAGCTCGTCGAGCGGCATCGGGCGGGCCAGGTGGTAGCCCTGCACGATGTCGCAGCCCATCTCGCGCAGCAGCCGCTCGGCCGCGGCGTCCTCCACGCCCTCGGCGATGACCTTCTTGCCCAGGTTGTGCGCGAGCGCGATCGTCGAGCGTACGATGATCGCGTCCTGCTCGTCGGTGGTCATGTCGCGCACGAAGGAACCGTCGACCTTCAGGAAGTCCAGCGGCAGCCGCTTCAGGTTGGCCAGTGACGAATAGCCGGTGCCGAAGTCGTCGAGCGCCAGGCCCACGCCCTGCCGGTCGAGCCGGTCGAGCAGCTCCGCGACCTGGGTCGTGTCGTGCATGATGGCCGTTTCGGTCAGCTCGACCACGATGTCCTCGCCCGACAGCTGGTGCGCCCGGAGCTGGCGTTCGATGTCCTGCACGCAGCGGTCGTCGACCAGGTTGCGCGCCGAGAGATTCAGGGCCATCTGGCAAGCGAAGCCTTCGCGCCGGAGCCTTCGGCAGGCCTGCATCGCCATCGCGAGCACGGCCCGGGTGAAGGGGTGGATCAGCTCGCTCGCCTCGACCAGCGGCACGAATTCGCCCGGGGCGAGGAAGCCGCGCTTGGGGTGACGCCAGCGCACGAGCGCCTCCACGCCGAGGATCCGGCCGGTGCGCAGCTCCTTCTCGGGCTGGAAGTGCAGCACCAGCTGGCCTTCGTCGAGCGCCTCGGAGAGTTCGGCGAGCAGCAGCAGCTTGTCGGCCGAGTGGGTGTCGGTGCGCCGGTCGTAGAGGCTCACGCCCAGGCCGTGGTGCTTGGCCCGGTACATCGCCACGTCGGCGGCGCGCAGCAGCTGGTGGCTGTTGGCGCCGTGCTCGGGGTACAGGGCCAGCCCGAGGCTCGCGCCGATCTTCAGGCTCATGCCGCCGATGTCGAAGGGGCGCTCGAGCGCGTCCCGGATCCGATGGGCGCGCTCCAGCGCCGCATCGGGGGAGGCCGCGTCGCGCAACAGGACCGCGAACTCGTCGCCGCCCAGCCGGCAGGTCAGCGCGTCCTCGTGCCCCGCCACGCGCTCGAGCCGCTGCGCGATCGCGCTCAGGAGATCGTCGCCGACCTCGTGCCCCAGGGTGTCGTTGATCTCCTTGAACCGGTCGAGGTCGAGCAGCATGACCGCCGGCCGGGCGCCGGCGCGCATTCGGTCGGCGAGGCCTTCGAAGGTCTCGTGCAGGACGATCCGGTTGGGCAGCCCGGTCAGCGAGTCGTGGCGCGCGCGATAGAGCAGGTGTTGCAGGTGGCGCGCGCTCGCGATCGCCATCGACAGCGTGCGGGCCACCGCCTCGAGGCTCGCGGTGCGGCCCGGGCCGAAGCGCTCGACCACGCCGGCGCGATAGAACAACGCGACGCAGCCCAGCGGTGCGCCCTGTTCGGTGAGCGGCAACAGGGCGGCGCCGCTGAGCCCGCGCGCGGTGAGCGCCTCGCGGATCGCAGGCGTGTACAGGTGCTCGGCGGCCAGGTCGGCAGCGATCAGCGGTCGTCCTTCCCGGAAGGCTCGCTCGCTCCAGCTGCCCTGCAGCGTGAACCGGGCCGCGATGTGTTCGAACTCGGCATCGAAGCCGTGGCTCGCCACCAGCTTCATGTCGTGGCCGTCCGGGGCCATCAGGTAGGTGGTCACCTGCTCGGCGCCGGCCACCTCGACGATCGTGTCGATCGCGACCCGCATGATCGCCTCCACGTCGCGAATGCTCTGGATCCGCGCCGAGAGCCGGTGGATCAGCTGCAGTTCGCTGTTGCGCGCCTGCAGGTCGTGCTGGATCCGGTGGCGGGTGTCGAGCTCCTCGCGAATCCGCCGCGCGTTCTCGCGCGCCACCCGCAGCTGCCTCAGGAAGCGGTGGTGCGCGTGCAGGCCGACGAAGGCCGAGACGGGCAGCATCACCGCGAGCGTGAGCAGGTGGTCGGCGGGCCCGGTCGTGTCGGGGGCGATTCGCTGCGCGTGCTCGAGCCAGGCCACGACGCAGGCGCCGACGCCGGCCGAGAAGGCGACGAGCATCCCGGCGCGCCAGCCGATGAACCAGCCTGCGATCGCGGGCAGCGCCGAAAGCGCCAGCATGGACGGCGCGCGGATGCCGCCGAGCAGCAGGGCGTCGGCCAGGATCAGCGCCAGGCTGCCGTAGAGGAAGACGCCGACCGCCAGCGTGGCGCCGCCCAGGCGCAGCGTGACCAGCCCGGCCGCGGCCACGCCCGCGAACATCAGGCGGATCGCGAACCGGGCCGGCGTCGTGTCGCCGGTCAGGTAGCCGAAGAGTGCCGCGGCGAGCACCAGCGCCGTGACGAGCGAGAGCAGGATCCTCACGACGCGCGCGTCGTGGTCACCGGCCCGATCTCTCGGCGCGGCAGGGCCGGCGGCTGGCGAGTTCCGGGCCGTTGGCAGCTTTCCTCTCCGTTGTGGTGGGTCGCGGCCGTCCAAACGGGGCGGCCGGGTTCCATCGTAAGTCGGCGCCCGGGCGCGCGGGCGGGATACTTGCATCGGGTCGGCGAATGCGCCGCACCGTCCGACGAACGGCGGCGCATCGCGTGGCCG
>MEEC01000226.1 GCA_001724315.1 Lautropia sp. SCN 70-15
CGCTGTCCGAGCGGGCCACTTGGGCCCGCGAGTTGCGCCCGACCCGCCGGTGACGAGGCAGACGCGGGAACCCCTCGCCGCAGGCGAGGGGCGCAGCCACTGTCCGGCGTCGGAGCCCTTCCGCTCGCCGCCCGGGCGCATGCCCCGACCGCGGGCCAGGCCGCGCACCGGGTGAGGTCGCTCAGTGCGCCTGCTCCCAATTGGCGCCGACGCCGACTTCGACTTCCAGCGGCACGTCGAGCTTCGCCACGCCGGTCATCAGGCCCGGCAGCCTTTCGCGGACCGCGTCCAGTTCGCCTTCGGGCACCTCGAGCACCAGCTCGTCGTGCACCTGCATGATCAGCTTGCTCGACATGCGCTCGCGGTCGAGCCAGCCCTGCACCGCGATCATCGCCATCTTGATCAGGTCGGCGGCGGTGCCCTGCATGGGCGCGTTGATCGCGGCGCGCTCGGCCCCGGCGCGGCGCGGGCCGTTGGGGCTGTTGATCTCGGCCAGCCACAGGCGGCGGCCGAAAACGGTTTCCACGTAGCCTTGCTCGTGGGCCAGGGCGCGGGTGCGGTCCATGTACTCGCGCACGCCGGGGTAGCGGGCGAAGTAGCGGTCGATCCAGTTCTTCGCGGCTTCGCGCTCGATGCCCAGGTTCTGCGCCAGGCCGAAGGCGCTCATGCCGTAGATCAGGCCGAAGTTGATCACCTTGGCGTAGCGGCGCTGCTCGGCGCTGACATCCGCCGGCGCCACGCCGAAGACCTCGGAGGCGGTGGCGCGGTGGACGTCCATGCCCTCGGCGAAGGCCCGGCGCAGGCTCGGGTCGGCCGAGATGTGCGCCATGATCCGCAGCTCGATCTGCGAATAGTCGGCCGACACGATCTTCGCGCCCGGCGGCGCGACGAAGGCCTCGCGGATGCGCCGCCCTTCCGTGGTGCGCACCGGGATGTTCTGCAGGTTCGGGTCGCTGGACGCGAGCCGGCCGGTGACCGCCACCGCCTGCGAGTAGCTGGTGTGCACGCGCCCGGTCTTCGGGTCGACCATCTGCGGCAGCTTGTCGGTGTAGGTGCTCTTGAGCTTGGCGAGCCCCCTGAAGTCGAGCAGCAGCCGCGGCAGCGGATAGTCCTCGGCGAGCTTGGCGAGCACTTCCTCGTCGGTGGACGGCGCGCCGCTGGCGGTCTTCTTGACCACCGGCAGCTTCAGGTTGCCGAACAGGATCTCGCCGAGCTGCTTGGGCGAATTCAGGTTGAAGGGCTGGCCGGCGACCTCGTAGGCCTGCTTCTCGAGCTCCATCAATTTGCGGCCCAGCTCGTCGGACTGCCTCGCCAGCGCCCCGGTGTCGACCAGCACGCCGTTGCGCTCCACACGCTGCAGGATCACCGACACCGGCACCTCGATGTCGCGATAGATCTCGAGCAGGCGATCGTCTTCGGCGATGCGCGGATACAGCGTGCGGTGCAGGTGCATCGTCACGTCGGCGTCCTCGGCCGCGTACTCGGTGGCGCGCTCCACCGCCACCTGCTCGAAGCCGATGCGGCTCGCGCCCTTGCCGGTGACCTCGTCGTAGCGGATCGTGCGCCGGTGCAGGTGGCGCTCTGCCAGCGAGTCCATGTCGTGCGAGCGGTGGGCTTCCAGCACGTAGCTCTGCAGCAGCGTGTCGTGCGCGATCCCGGCGAGCTTCACGCCGTGGTTCTCGAGCACGTGCGCGTCGTACTTCAGGTTCTGGCCGACTTTCGGGTGCTTCGGGCTTTCGAGCCAGGCGCGCAGCCTGCCAAGCACGTGGTCGCGGTCGAGCTGGTCGGGGGCGCCGGCGTACTCGTGCGCCACCGGCACATAGCAGGCCTCAAAGGGCGAAACCGACAGCGACAGGCCCACCAGCCGGGCGCGCATCGGGTCGAGCGAGGTGGTCTCGGTGTCGAAGGCCACGAGCTCCGCCTTCTCGATGCGCGCGATCCAGCGATCGAGTTGCGCATCGGTGAGCACGGTTTCGTAGACCGGCTGGCGCGCCTGGGCGCCGGCCGCGCCTTCGTCGGAAGCGTCTTCTTCGGGAGCGGCGCCATGCTGCGCCGCGCGCGCCCACCACGCGGGCGCGCGGCCTGGGCGCCTCGCCCTCGAGCTCGCGCAGCCAGGTGCGAAAGCCGCAGCGCGTGTAGAGCTCGCGCAGGGTCTCGTCGTCGTCGTCGCCCAGCAGCAGCGCCGAGTCGAGGCCGAGCTCGCCGGGCAACTCGCAATCGGTCTTCACGGTGACCAGCTTGCGCGCGGTGGGCAGCCAGTCGAGGGCCTGGCGCAGGTTCTCGCCGACCACGCCCTTGATCTCGCCGGCATGCGCCACGACGGCATCGAGCGAGCCGTACTGCTCGAGCCACTTGACCGCGGTCTTGGGGCCGCACTTGGGCACGCCCGGCACGTTGTCCACCGTGTCGCCGACCAGCGTGAGCCAGTCCACGATCCGCTCGGGCGGCACGCCGAACTTCTCGATCACCGCCTCGCGGTCCAGCGGCTTCGGCGGCCCGTTGTCGCGGGTCATCGTGTCGACCAGCACCACCTTGTCGTCGACCAGCTGCGCGAGGTCCTTGTCGCCGGTGGCCACCACGGTCTTCATGCCCCGCTCGCTGGCCTGCCGGGCCAGCGTGCCGATCACGTCGTCGGCCTCGATGCCCTCGATCATGACCAGCGGCCAGCCGAGCGCGCGCACGAGTTCGTGGATCACCGGGATCTGCTTACGCAGGTCGTCGGGCATCGCCTTGCGGGTGGCCTTGTACTCGGGATACCAGTCGTCGCGGAAGGTGGGGCCCGGCGCGTCGAAGACCACGGCCCCCAGGCGGGCGCCGCCGCTCAATTTGCCGTCGTTGCGCAGACGCCGTAGCATCGCGACCATGCCGTAGACGGCGCCCGTCGGCTCGCCTTCGCCGTTCCGCAGGTCCGGCAGCGCGTGAAACGCGCGATACAGAAAACTCGAGCCGTCGACCAGCAGAAGCGTTTCTTCAGACATGTCCAGCAGCAAGCATGTGCCGCAGTTGCGCGCGATCTCGGACCAGGATCGCTCGACGTCGCTCAAGGCGCGCGAGTCCTGGCATATCCTGGGAATTATCTCAGAGTTCATCGAGGCAACCGAGCGCCTGGCCGCCACGCGGCCCGCCGTCTCGATCTTCGGCAGCGCGCGGATCAAGCCCGGCCATCGCTGGTACGAGTTCACCGTCGAGCTGTCGCGGCAGCTCTCCGATGCCGGCTTCGCGGTGATCTCCGGGGGCGGGCCCGGCATCATGGAGGCCGCCAACCGCGGCGCCTTCGCCGGCCGCTCGGCCTCGATCGGCCTGAACATCCAGCTGCCGCACGAGCAGGTCGGGAACGAATACCAGGACATCTCGCTGGGCTTTCGCCACTTCTTCGCGCGCAAGGTCGCCTTCGCCAAGTACGCGACCGCCTATGTCGCGGTGCCGGGCGGCTTCGGCACGCTGGACGAAACGCTGGAGGTGCTCACGCTGATCCAGACCCGGATGGGCCGCAGGATCCCGGTGATCCTGGTCGACTCCGGCTTCTGGAAGGGCCTGCTCGACTGGATCCGCGAGCAGCTGCTCGGCAACGGCCTGATCTCGCCCGAGGACCTCGAGCTGATCCAGGTCATCGACGACCCGACCCAGGCGGTCGAGGCGATCTTCGACTTCTACCAGTCGCGCGGCTTCGTGCCCACCGCCGACGAAAGCGAAAGCCTGCTCTATCTCTGACATGGCCGTATTCACGACCGTTTCGCGCGACGAACTCGCGCGCTGGCTGCAATCGTTCGATCTCGGCGAGTTGCTCGACCACGAGGGCATCGCCTCCGGCATCGAGAACACGAACTACTTCGTCGACCTGGCCCGCGGCCGCTTCGTGCTGACGCTGTTCGAGCGGCTCTCGCCCCAGGAGCTGCCGTTCTACCTGGAGCTGATGAAGCACCTGGCCTCGCACGGCATTGCCTGCCCCGACCCGGTGGCCGACCGCGAAGGCCGCTTGCTGTCGACCCTGCACGACAAGCCGGCGGCGCTGGTCACCCGGCTGGCCGGCCGCGCCCGGATGGATCCCGGGCCCGCGCACTGCGCGCTGGTCGGCGAGGCGCTGGCCCGGATGCACCTGGCCGCCGTCGACTACCCCGGCACGCTGCCGAACCTGCGCGGCCTGCCCTGGTGGGTCGAGACCGCGCCCAAGGTGCTGCCCTTCCTTTCCACGGAGCAGTCCGCGCTGCTGCGCGACGAGCTGGCCTTGCAGCAGCGCTTTGCCGACGGCCGGGTCTGCGCCGCGCTGCCGCGCACCGCGGTGCACGCCGACCTGTTCCGGGACAACGTGCTGTTCGACCAGGCCTCCGACGGTTCGCCGCGGCTGGGCGGCGTCATCGACTTCTATTTCGCCGGCGTCGACAGCTGGGTCTTCGACCTGGCGGTCACGGTCAACGACTGGTGCATCGTCGATGCCGACGGGCGCTTCGACGACGCGAAACTGGCCGCGCTGCTCGGCGCCTATCGCGCGGTGCGCCGGCCGAGCGAGGCCGAGGCCGAGGCCTGGCCGACCATGCTGCGCGCAGCCGCGCTGCGCTTCTGGCTGTCGCGGCTGTTCGACCTGCACTTGCCACGGCCGGCCGAAATGGTCACCCCGAAGGACCCGGCCGAGTTCGAGCGTATATTGTCGGCGCGCCGCGACTCGGCGATCGCCCCCTTGTGCTGAGCCGGCGCGCTGGCCGGCCCCGAAACCCTTCCTGACTCGATGCAGATCAATCCGCTTCGCGCCGCCACCGGCTGGCGCTGGGTTCGAGACGGTTTTTCGCTGCTGCGCAGGCAGCCGATCGCGCTGCTGGCGATCACCTTCCTGAACCTGATGCTGCTCTCGCTCTCGGTGGTGATCCCGCTGGTGGGCGCGGTCAGCCCGCTGGTGCTCACGCCGGCGCTGATGGTGGGCCTGATGCATGCGGTGCGCTCGGCCGAGGCCGGCCGGATGCCCTCGCCGGGCCTGCTCTTCGCGGGCTTTCGCGACGCCGGCGGCACCGCCTGGCGCCCGCTGCTGGTCCTGGGCGGCTTCAATGCGGCGGCCACGCTGGCGGCCCTCGCGCTGGCCGCGCTGGCCGACGGCGGCACGCTGATGCGGCTCGCGACCGGCCAGGCGGGCGCCGACGAGGTGGGCGCCGACGACAGCTCGATGCTCTACGCGGCCATCGTGTTCGTGCTGGTCTACACGCCGATCCAGATGGCCATGTGGTACGCGCCGCTCTTCGCGGCCTGGCACAAGGTGCCGCCGGCCAAGGCGCTGTTCTTCAGCTTCTTCGCGGTCTGGCGCAACAAGTGGGCCTTCCTGGTGTTCGGGGCCGGCTGGTTCGCGGTGGCCTTCCTGGCCTCGCTGGCGGTTCGTCTGCTCGACTCGCTGCTCGGCGACAGCCCGGTGCTGCTGTCGATGCTGCTCTCGCCGCTGTCGCTGGTGCTGATCACCGCGGTGTACTGCTCGTTCTGGGCAAGCTACCGAGACGCGGTGGTCGACGCGCAGACCCGGCCCGGCTGACTTCGCGCGGAGCGGGGGCCTGGACAGGCCTCAGTTGACCGGCTCGAGCCTGGCCACTGAAAGCGCCAGCCACTTGATGCCCTGGCGCCCGAAATTGATCTGCACCCGGGCGTCCTCGCCGCTGCCCTCGATGCCCACGATGACGCCCTCGCCGAAGCGGGCGTGCGCCACGTTCTGGCCCACCCGCCAGGGCACGCCGCGGTCGAAGCGCAGCGCCGCGCGCTGCTCGGCCTGGGACAGGCGCCCGTTGTCGCCGGTGTCGCGGCCGGAGTGGCCGAACTCGCGCCACTCGCCGCGGCGCGCGCCGCCGCTCGCGTGCTGCGCGCCGCTCTCCCAGCGCGGGCTCCAGGCTTCGCGCGGCGCCCCGAATCCGCGCGCCGTGCCGCCGACCCGCGGCGTGAGCCACTTGAGCGAGCCTTCCGGCAGCTCGTCGAAGAAGCGCGAGCGCAGGTTGTAGCGGGTCTGCCCGTGCAGCATGCGGGTCTGCGAGAAGGACAGGTACAGGCGCTGCCGGGCGCGCGTGATCGCCACGTACATCAGGCGGCGCTCTTCCTCGAGCCCTTCCGGCTCGGTGGCCGAGTTCTCGTGCGGGAACAGGCCCTCTTCCAGGCCGGTGATGAAGACCGCGTCGAACTCCAGCCCCTTGGCCGAATGCACGGTCATCAGCTGCACCGCGTCGGCGCCCTCGCCTGCCTGGTTCTCGCCGGCCTCGAGCGAGGCGTGGCCCAGGAAGGCGGCCAGCGGCGTGAGGCGCACCGCCGACACGCCGGGGGCGAGCACCTCGATGCCGTCGGCCGGGTCGATCGGCGCCGCGGACTGCGCGTCTCCGGGCACAGCCATCGGCGCGTCGGCGACTGCCACACCCTCGC
>MEEC01000227.1 GCA_001724315.1 Lautropia sp. SCN 70-15
GGCTCGCGTCGATCGCCGTCCGTGCGCGGTCGAGCTGGCCGACCCAGCCCGAGATCTCCTGCCCCAGGGTGAGCGGCGTGGCGTCCTGCAGGTGGGTGCGCCCGATCTTCACGATGCCGGCGTAGGCCTGCGCCTTCTCATGCAGGGTCGCGCGCAGCGCGTCGAATGCCGGCAGCAGGCGCGCCGCGACTGCGACCGCCGCGGCCAGGTGGATCGCGGTGGGCATCACGTCGTTCGACGACTGGCCGCGATTGACCTCGTCGTTCGGGTGCACCAGCCGGCCCTCGCCGCGTCCGCCGCCGAGCAGTTCGGAGGCGCGGTTGGCGAGCACCTCGTTCATGTTCATGTTGGTCTGCGTGCCGGATCCGGTCTGCCAGACCGAGAGCGGGAACTCGGCATCGTGCGCGCCGGCCAGCACCTCGTCGGCCGCGGCGACGATCGCCCCGGCCCTGGCCGCATCGAGCAGGCCGAGTTCGCGGTTGGCCTGCGCCGCGGCGCGCTTGACCTCGGCCAGCGCCCGCAACAGTTCCACCGGCATGCGCTCGGTCGAGATCGCGAAGTGCTGCAGCGAGCGCTGCGTCTGCGCGCCCCACAGTCGGGCCGCCGGCACGTCTATCGTGCCGAAGGCATCGTGCTCCCTCCTGGTCGAGCTCGCTGCTGTGCTCTCGTTCATCTCGCCCTCCCCTGACGCGGCGGCGTCGATCGGCCAAGCCTACGCCCTGATGCCCCGAAAACACCACCGGCCAGGAAAGGAATGGGGGAACACCGCGCGGCCATTTGCTACGCTCGCAAGCAGTGCCGGCACGCCTCTCCCAGGATTCCCGGCATCGCCCGGTTCGCTCGGCCACAGGCCGGCATCCAGCCCCCTCGCATCGAACACGCACAAGAACGGAGTCCCGCAATGAGCTTTCCCCGTCGCCAGTTCCTCCGCGCCGGCCTCGGCCTGACCGCTGCCTCGTCGTTTCCCTTCGTCGCCGGCTGCGCAGGCCTGCCGGGCGCCGCGCCTTCCGGCACCCGGGTGTCGGAGGGCGTCTACCGCACGCGCGTCGGTTCCGCGACCGTCACCGCGATCGCCGATGGCGTCGCGGTCCGGCCGCTGGCCGACGGCTTCGTGCGAAACGCGTCGCTTGCCCAGGTCCAGCAGGCGCTGCGCGAAGCGAACCTGCCCACCGACAAGGTCACGATTCCCTTCACCGCCTTCGTCGTGGAGCTCGACGGCAAGCGCGTGCTGATCGATGCCGGCAACGGCCAGTTCGGCGCGCCGACCAGCGGCCAGGTCCTGTCCAACCTGAAGGCGGCCGGCTTCGCGCCCGAGTCGATCGATCACATCGTGATCTCGCACTTCCACGGCGACCACATCAACGGCCTGCGGGGCAAGGACGGCCAGCTGGTCTACCCGAAGGCGAAGATCCACGTGCCGGCGCCCGAGTGGGACTTCTGGATGAGCGACGCCAACATGGCCAAGGCGCCCGAGGCGATGAAGGGCTTCTTCCAGGCGCCGCGCCGGGTGTTCGGTCCGATCGCCTCGCAGCTGGACCGGTTCAAGCCCGGCGCCGAACTGCTGCCGGGCCTGGTGTCGATGGAGGCCTTCGGCCACACGCCCGGGCACACCGCCTTCGCGCTCATGTCGGGCGACCGGACCTGGGTCTTCCTCGCCGACTTCGCGAACATTCCGCAGCTCTTCGTGCGCAACCCCGACTGGGCGGTGGCCTTCGACATGGATGCCGAGAAGGCTCGCCAGACCCGTCGCCGCCTGCTCGACCAGGCGATCGCGCAGGACTGGTTGGTGTCGGGCTACCACATGCCCTTCCCGGCGGTCGGACGCATCGCCCGGCGGGGCGCGGGCTACGACTTCGTTCCGCTTGGCTGAACGCCTCGCCGCTGACGGCCTGGTGCTGCTGCACCTGGCCTTCATCGTCTTCGTGGCGCTGGGCGGCCTGCTGGCCGCCTGGCGGCCGCGCCTGGCCTGGCTGCACCTGCCGGCCGTCGCCTGGGGCGCATGGATCGAGGCCGCCGGCGCGATCTGCCCGCTCACGCCGTGGGAGAATCGCCTGCGCCGGGCCGCGGGCGAGTCCGGATACCCGGGCGGCTTCGTCGAGCACTACCTGATCCCGCTGGTCTATCCTCCCGGACTGGACAGCGCCCAGCAACGCTGGATCGCGCTGGGCGTCTTGCTGATGAACCTGGCGGTCTACTTCGGCGTGGTGCTTCCGGCGGTGCATCGCAAACGGAAACGCTCAGGGAAACGCTGAGGAAAACGCCGAGGCACCGATGGAATTCCGGCTCGTCTACGAAGGCCCGCTGCTCGCGCAGGGCGCGAAGGCCGCGCACAAGTGGGAGATCCGCCGCGCGCTGCATCCGCAACTCGCGCGGCTCTGGCAGGAAAAGCCGCTGGTCGCGGCGGCCTCGCGCCTGCTCGATGCCTCGCCGCAGCGCACCCCGGAGTCCATCGTCGTCGAGCGCGACGGGCTGCGCTTCGCACCGCTCGTCTCGCCCAGATTGAACCTCTACGCCGAGATCTCGGTGCTGTTGATGCGCCAGCAGGTGCACGGCGCGGTCTTCTCGGAGGGGGGCGACATCGACAATCGCCTGAAGACGCTGCTCGATGCGCTGCGCCTGCCGCGCGGCCCGAACGAGGGCCGGGCGGCCGACTCGCGAAGCGACGATCCCGAGCCCTTCTTCTGCCTGATGGAAGACGACGCGCTGATCACCAAGGTCTCGGTCGAGACCGCGCAACTGCTGCGGCCCGCCCCGCCCGATCACGTGCTCGCGATCATCGGCGTTCACGTCAAGAAGACCATGCTCACCTACGCGAACATGGCGCTGTAGGGCAGGGTCAGCTGACCACCGGCAGCGCCTCGACATCGTAGGCGTGGGTCAGCTTGCGGCCCAGCACCGGATCCTCGAGCTCCATCTCGAAGCAGCTGCCCGGGCGCACGCCGCCGATCGAGTTCAGCGTGCCGCAGAACATCAACGTGCCCGGCGGCAGGCTCGCCTGACCGGTGCAGCGCTGCATCAGGTCCTGCGGGCTGCGGATGGCCGCGGCGGCGCCTTCCTGGTACAACACGCGCTTGTCGTCGATGGTGGCCCACGCGCGCAGGACCAGCCGGTCCCAGTGCGGCGCCACCTCGTCGAAGCGCCACAGCCGCGTGCCCAGCACCTTCGAGCACAGCTGCTTGGACAGCGCCACGCCCATCGCCTCGGCCTTGCGGTCGGTGTGATCGGAGCCCAGCGTGACCCACAGGCCATCGGCCAGCGACACCAGCACCGGCTCGACCTCGCCCGAGGTGTCGGGCCCCAGCACCTGCAGGTGCTCGACCTGGGTGAGCTGCGTCACGCCGAGGCGGTAGAAGAGCGGCCAGGTGGACGGGCCGGGAATGCCCAGCGCCCCGAGCTCCTCGATGTGGTGCTGGACGGCGGCATCGTCGCGGGCGGTCCAGCCTGCCACGATCAGCTGGTCGATCTGGACCGCGATGCGGTCGCGGCGGTCCTGCCAGGTACGGTCGAAGGTCAGCAAGGTATGTACTCCGAAAGAATTCGCGCGGCGCCGGCTGCCTCAGCCGACGACGCCGGGCAACCACAGCGCGAGGCCCGGGAAGAAGCCGAGCAGCGCGATCATCACCAGCATGGCCACCACGAAGGGCAGCGAGCCGATCATCACGTCGTTGAGCGTGCCGTGCGTGCGCAGCGACTGGACCACGAACAGGTTCAGGCCCACAGGCGGCGTGATCAGCGCCATCTCGATCAGGATCACCAGCACCACGCCGAACCACAGCGGGTCGAAGCCCAGCCCGAACATCACCGGCGCGACGATCGGGATCGTGGTGATCATCATGGACAAGGTCTCCATGAAGCAGCCGAGGATCAGGTAGAAGACCACCACTGCGAGCAGCATCTCGAACTTCGACAGGCCCAGGCCCGAGATGAAGTCGGTGAGCATCGCGGTCAGGCCGATGGCCGAGATCACGAAGTTCAGGAAGTAGGCCGCGACGATGATCAGCATCACCATGGCGGTCGTGCGCATCGAGTTCTCGAGCACTTCCTTCAGCATGGCCAGCGACAGCTTGCCGTAGGCCCAGGCCAGCCCCAGCGCCGCGACCACGCCCAGCGAGGCGGCCTCGGTGGGCGTGGCGATGCCGGCGTAGATCGAGCCCACCACCACCAGGAAGATGCCCAGCGGCGGCAGCAGGTGGGGCAGGCTCGCCAGGCGTTCCGACCAGCTTGCCGAGAGCCGGCGCCCGCCCCAGGACGGCCGCGCCAGGCAGACGATCACGATCATCGCCATGAAGGCCAGCGCCAGCCCGAGCCCTGGCACGATCCCCGCAAGGTAGAGCTTGGGGATCGAGGTGTCGGTGAGCACCGCGTAGATGATCAGGTTGATCGAGGGCGGAATCAGGATGCCCGCCGCGAGCGTGCCGAGGAAGAGCCGCTCGTTGTAGCCGTACTTCTTGACCAGCGGGAGCGCGACCGTGCCGACGGTGGCGGCGGTGGCCACCGACGAGCCCGAGGTGGCCGCGAACACGGTGCAGGCGCCGATGTTCGAGTGCATCAGTCCGCCCGGCAGCCAGGACATCCACTTGACCATCGCGTCGTACATCCGCTCGGCCACGCCGGCGCGCAGCAGGATCTCGCCGAGCAGGATGAACATGGGAATCGCGACGAGCAGGAAGTCCTTCGACGAGGACCAGGCCACCTCGCCCAGCGCCAGCGTGAGCGGCATCTGCGAGTAGATCTGGTCGAGCAGCACGCCCAGCGTCCCGAGCGCGCCGGCCACCGGCAGGGCCAGCGCGAGCAGGGCGAGAAGGAGGAACAGCGTCGTGGCGAGCATGGATCAGCCCCCGTTCGCGGCGCCGGCGCCGCGTTCGCGCAGGTGGGCCGTGTGCGAGGCCTCGGCGGCGGCGTCTTCCTCGATGGTGCGCGCGCCGGCCAGCCGCCGCACGGTGGCCAGGTCGCCCGTCAGCAGCGCGAGCAGCGCGCGCAAAAGCAAGGGCAGCCACGTGAAGGCGAACAGCACCAGCCCGGCCAGCCATAGCGACTGCGGCATCCACAGCGGCGTCTGCAGGGGCGTGGTGGCGCGCGCGTCGAAGGCCAGCGAGGTCTCGAGCACCGCCCACGCCTGCCAGGTGAGCAGGCCCACGAAGAAGCCCAGCGCGAGCAGGGCCACCAGGTCGAGGACGCCCTGCAGCGCGGCCGGCAGCCGGATGTACAGCGCGTCGACCCGCACGTTGGCGCGTTGCAGCAGCGTGAAGGCCAACGCCCAGGTCGTGCCGATCGCGAAGGCGTAGCCCGACAGCTCGTCGGCCCCGCCGATCGTGAACACGAACAGCTTGCGAACGATCACGTCGAAGGCGACCAGGAAGGCCGATGCGAGCACCAGCGCGCCGCCGAACCAGACGCCGTAGCGCGACAGCCGGCCCGTCAGGCCCAGCCAGCGATCGAGGATGTTCACGCTACTTCGTGGCCGTCAGGCCGACGACCTTGCCGACGCTGTCATTCCAGGCCGGCACGCAGTCGCCCTGGCAGCGCGCGGCCCACTTCGGCAGCACGACGTCGGTCAGCGCCTTCTTCAGCAGCGCCTTGTCGGCCTCGGACACCGGCACCACGGTCATCTTCGCCTTGGTGCCCATCGTGCACTCGGGCTTGCCGGCGTTGCAGAGGTAGCCCTGCTCGGTCTCTTCCGCGGCGGCCTTCCAGATGCGGTCCTCGAGGCCGGCGATCTCCTTCTGCAGGAAGTCGCGCACCTTCGGGTCGAGGCTGTTCCAGCGCTTCAGGTTGACCGCGTGCATCACGTGGCTCCAGCCCAGCGGCAGCGCGTAGATGTGCGTGGCCACCTCGTGCCACTTGGCGGAGTTGCCCGACAGGGTGCCGGTGATCGCGCAGTCGACGACCTTGTTCTGCAGGGCCGGGACCACCTCGTTGAAGGCCAGCGTGACGCCGGTGCCGCCGAAGGCCTCGACGAACTCGGCCAGCGTGCGGTTGCCAGTGCGGACCTTCTTGCCCTTGAGGTCGGACAGGCCCTTGATCTCGCCGTTGCAGAAGAGCACCTGCGCCGAGTACGGCCACACGCCCAGCACCTTGATGCCGAAGCGCTCGCCATAGAACTTGTCGTAGATCGGCTTGTAGGCGTCGGACACCTTGCGCGCGGTGATCACGTCCGGGGACAGGCCGGCCAGGTCGACCGCCTCGTTGCGCGCGTCGTCGGCGGCCACATAGCCCAGCACGGTGGAACCGAAGTCGATGACGCCCAGCCGCATCAGGCGGAAGATCTCCGCGCCCTTTAGGCCCATCTCGTTGAACGGGGTGATCTCGGCGGTGATCGCGCCGCCCGACTTCTCGGCAAGCTCCTTGGTCCAGAAGGGCTGCTCGAAGTTCTTGTACTGGGTCAGGTTGCCCCAGGCGCCGACGACCTTCAGCGAGGTCTTGGGCATGTCCTGGGCCACCGCGGTGCCGGCCAGGCTGGCGGCGACTGCGCCGGCGAGCGCCCACAGGCGGGCGCGCTTTGCGATGCTCTTCATGTCTCGTCTCCTTGGGGTCTTGCGTTGGGAGTGGAAAACCCGCGCCTCAGAACACCGACAGTCGGCTGTTCTTCAGGTCGGTGACCAGCATGTAGCCGGGCGCGTGGGTGATGCTGAACTCGGGCTTGACCGCGGCGATCACCGACTGCGGGGTGACCCCGCAGGCCCAGAACACCGGCAGCTCGTCGGGCTTCACCTCGACCGCGTCGCCATAGTCGGGCCGTGACAGGTCCGCGATGCCGATCGACTCCGGCTTGCCGATGTGCACCGGCGCGCCGTGCACGGCCGGGAAGCGCGAGGTGATCTGGATCGCGCGAATCGCGTCGGCGGGTTTCAGCGGGCGCATCGAAACCACCAGCGGCCCGTGGAAGGGTCCGGCCGGACGGGTCTCGATGCTGGTGCGCCACATCGGCACGTTGGTGCCCTGCTCGATGTGGCGCAGGCGGATGCCGTCCTCGACCAGCGCCTCCTCGAAGGAGAAGGAGCAGCCGATCGCGAAGGCCACCAGGTCGTCGCGCCAGACCTGCATCAGGTCGTCGACCTCGTCGACCAGTTCGCCCTTGCGCCAGACCCGGTATCGCGGGATGTCGGTCCGGATGTCGAGGTCCTCGCCGAGCAGCGGCAGGCGCGGATCACCGGGCTCCGAGGCCGCAAGCAGCGGACAGGGCTTGGGGTTGAACTGGCAAAAGCGGAAGAAGTCGTCGGCCAGCGCCTTGGGCAGGACCGCGAGGTTGGCCTGCACGAACCCTGGCGCGATGCCGGCGGTCGGCGCACGATGCGCGCCGCGCCGAACCGCGCGGCGCGCCTCGGCGCCGCTGTCGAAGATTCGGGGAACTGCGTTGTCGGCGACTGCGTTCATCTCCCTGCCTCGCTCCTGCATCGCTCAATGACGCAATGGCATCACGGGTGGGCGCGTGATGTCCAATCAGGAGTTCGGATGGCGACTCATAAGAAAAATCGATCACACCATCAACGTGGCATCCGACGCTTGGATGCCGCACCATCGCGGCGCAAGCGTTCGCGGCCCTCGACGAGCGCCAGCTCCTGCGCGATCGCCACCACGCGCTCGGCCATGTGGCTGTCGGGCTTCACCGGGTAGCTCGCGTTGAAGTCCAGGTCGGGCAGCTGCCGCTGGGCGCGGACGATGCGCAGGCGCTTCTCGGCGAGTTCGCGCGCGATGACGACCGGTGGCATCGCGCTCACGCCGATGCCGTCGAGGGTCATCCGCACGATCGTGCTCAGCGACGCGTTGCCGTAGATCCGAAGGTCGTGCAGGCCCTCGCCGGCCATCATTTCGCGGATCAGCGCGTAAGGCCGGGTGTTGCGCGGATAGGTGATGATCGGCCAGCGCGCAAGCGTGGCCAGCGGCACCGGCTCGCCGCCCAGGTCGAGCCGCGCGTTCGCGACCCAGGCCATCGGATAGCTCGACAGCGGCACGTTGCGCACCCGCGGCTCGCTGACCGGCCCGAGCAGGAAGGCGATGTCGAGCTGGTGCGCGAGCAGGCGGTCGCGCATCTGCGGCGAGGTGTCGACCTCGATCTCCAGCGTGAGCTCCGGGTACTCGGCATGCACCCGCTCGATCAGCCGGGAAAGCCAGGTGTGGACCAGGGTCTCCGCAACGCCCAGGCGAACCAGGCCGCGCATGGATTTCTTCTCGCGGGCGGCCTCCAGCATGTCGGCGCGCAACTGCAGCATGCGCTCCGCATAGGGCAGCAGTTCGTGGCCCTTGGGGGTGAGCGCCACGCCACGCGACTCGCGGTCGAACAGCCGCACGCCGAGCTCCTGCTCGAGCAGAGCGATCCGCTGCGAGATGGCCGGCTGGGTGGCATTGAGCCGGTCGGCGGCGGCGCGGAAGCTGCCCAGGTGGGCGATCCAGACGAAGGTTTCGAGGTTGCGGAGGTCGGCCATGAGGGTTCGACTATAGGCTTCGCCGCACTTGTCTGTTGTGGCTACGGCCGCCCGCTTCGCGGGCTTGACTTGCCTGCGGCAAGTTAGCCTGCGCCGCAATCTGGTTCTGCGCTTTCAGCGCAGAACCAGATTGTCTCGGTGAATCAACTCGGGTTCTTCCATGAAGCCGAGGATGGCCTCGATGTCGGCGCTGGGGCGGCGCATGATGCGGCGGGNCTCGGGGTCGCGGATCGCGACGGCCTCGCCACGCTCGAACTCGCCGCTGACCTCGGTGACGCCGATCGGCAGCAGGCTGCGCCCGCCGGCCACCAGCGCACGCGCGGCGCCTTCGTCCAGGCGAACCGAACCGCGCAGTTGCAGGTGATCGGCCAGCCACTTCTTGCGGGCGGCGAGCCGCGGGGTCTGGGCGATGAACTGGGTGCCGATCGACTCGCCCCGGGCCAACCTGGCCAGCACCTCCGGCAGGCGCCCCGAGGCCACGACCGTGTGGGCGCCACCGCTGGCCGCGCGCCGGGCGGCCAGCACCTTGGTGATCATCCCGCCCTTGCCGATCGACGAACCGGCGCCGCCGGCCATGGTCTCGAGCACCGGATCGCCGGCCACCACCCGCTCGAGCAGTCGCGCCTGCGGATCGCGGCGCGGGTCGGCGGTGAACAGGCCCGACTGGTCGGTCAGGATGACCAGCGCATCGGCGTCGATCAGGTTGGTGACCAGCGCCCCCAGCGTGTCGTTGTCGCCGAACTTGATCTCGTCGGTGACCACCGTGTCGTTCTCGTTGATGATCGGCACCACGCCCAGCTCGAGCAGCGCCAGCAGCGTGGAACGGGCGTTCAGGTAGCGCTTGCGATCGGCCAGGTCGTCGTGGGTGAGCAGCACCTGCGCGGTGGCCAGGCCGTGGGCGCGAAAGCGTGTTTCGTAGACCTGGGCGAGCCCCATCTGCCCGACCGCGGCCGCCGCCTGCAACTCGTGCATCGCCTTGGGCCGCTTCGCCCAGCCCAGCCGCTTCATGCCCTCGGCCACGGCGCCCGAGGACACCATCACCACTTCCTTGCCCATCGCGCGCAGCTCGGCGATCTGGCTTCCCCAGCGCGAGATGGCCTCTTCGTCGAGGCCGCGCCCCTCGTTCGTGACCAGGGTGGAGCCCACCTTCACCACGATGCGCCGGGCGTCGCGCACGACCGACTCGGGCACGCGGGCGGCGGCCTTCAGGGGCCGCGCGGCGCCTGCGTGAACGGCGGCGCCGGCGGCCTCGCGAAGTCCGGCGTCGTTGCGCTCCTCAGCCACGCTCGACGTCTCCGGACGGATCGTCGTCGCGCGACAGTTCATCGGCGCCGCCGATGCGGTCGGCGCGACGCGACGCGTCGGCCGGGCGCTCGATGTCGGCGCTGCCGCGATCCGGCAGCTCCGCTGCGTGCTCGATGTCGCGGTTGCCGCGCGCGGCCGATTCGCTCAGCGCCGCGCCGCGCGAGCCGAAGCGGGGATCGTCCGCCGCCGGCGCCTCGCGGTCGAAGCGCACGTCGACGACCGCGGGCTCGGGCTCCCGGATGGACTCCAGGTACTCGTTGATCGCCAGGCACAGCGGCTCGCAGCCTTCGCGCGTGAGGCCGGAAATGGCGAATACCCGCTCGACCGGGATCGCGCTGCGGCCGCGGCCGCGATAGCGCTTCACGAAGTCGGCGACGCGCGCCTCGCGTTCCTCGGGCGGGATCATGTCGATCTTGTTCAGCACCAGCCAGCGCGGGCGGGCGGCGAGCTCCGGATCGTACTTGCGGAGCTCCTTCAGGATCGCCCGGGCGTCGCGGGCCGGATCGGCGTCGGGGTCGACCGGCGCCATGTCGACGAGGTGCAGCAGCAGGCGGGTGCGCTGCAGGTGGCGCAGGAAGCGGATGCCCAGCCCCGCGCCCTCGGCCGCGCCCTCGATCAGGCCGGGAATGTCGGCGACCACGAAGCTCTTGCCCGCCCCGACCCGCACCACGCCCAGGTTGGGGTGCAGCGTGGTGAAGGGATAGTCGGCGATCTTGGGTCGCGCGTTGCTGATCGCGGCGATCAGCGTGGACTTGCCGGCATTGGGCATGCCCAGCAGGCCGACGTCGGCCAGCACCTTCAGCTCCAGCTTGAGCCGACGCTGCTCGCCCGGTGTGCCCGGCGTGCACTGCTTCGGCGCCCGGTTGGTGCTGGACTTGAAGTGGATGTTGCCCAGCCCGCCCTCGCCGCCCTTGGCGAGCCGCACGCGCTCGCCGTGGCGCGTCAGGTCGAACAGCAACTCGCCGCTGTCCTCGTCGATGACCTGGGTGCCCACCGGCACGCGAAGCTCGACATCGTCGGCGGCCGCCCCGTACTGGTCGGACCCGCGCCCGCGCTCGCCGTTGCGGGCCTGGTACTTGCGCTGGTAGCGGAAGTCGACCAGCGTGTTGATGTTGCGGTCGGCGGTGGCCCAGATGCTGCCGCCGCGGCCGCCGTCGCCGCCGTCGGGGCCGCCCTTCGGGATGAACTTCTCGCGACGGAACGACACGATCCCGTTGCCGCCGTCGCCGGCGATGACCTCGATGTGCGCTTCGTCGATGAACTTCATTCCAGACCCTCAGACGAAAAAAGCCCCGCGCTGCGGGGCTTTAGGGCCTGCTCACACTGCGATCGGCCCTGCGCCGAGGCCCACAGAGCCGCCAGACTAGGCGCCGGCGACGCGCGTGGCGGGCCCACGCAAGGAGCCGGCAACGATGGATGGCGGCTCTGTGGGCCTCGGCCCAAAGGGTGAGCCCCGGGAAAGCACGCACTCGGCGTTGCAAATGCTCGCCGTGGCCCCGCCACGGCTGCGCTTTGCGCCTTGATTGCGCGCGCTTTCGGGGCTCACGCAGGGACGATCGTAGTGTGAA
>MEEC01000228.1 GCA_001724315.1 Lautropia sp. SCN 70-15
GGCGACCCGCATCGGCGTGGCGCCGGCCGACGCGATCGCCGCGCTGGGCCGGTTCGGCGGCGTCCGCCGCCGGCTCGAGCTGCGCGGCGAGCGCGGGGGCGTCCAGGTCTACGACGACTTCGCCCATCACCCGACCGCGATCGCGACCACGGTGGCCGGCCTGCGCGCCCGCATGGGCGGCGCGGGGCGCATCCTGGCCGTGCTCGAGCCGCGATCGAACACGATGAAGCTGGGCACGATGGCTGCCCAGCTGCCGGCCAGCCTGGCCGAAGCCGACCTGGCCTGGTGCTACACCGCGAACCTGGGCTGGGACGCCGCGGCCGCGCTGGCGCCGATGGGCGCCCGCGCCCGCACGATGGACGACCTCGATGCGCTGGTGGCGGCGGTGACGGCCGAGGCGCGCCCCGGCGACCGGATCCTGGTGATGAGCAACGGCGGTTTCGGCGGCATCCACGAGCGGCTGCTGGCCGCGCTCGGCTGATCCGCTCCGGCCGGTTTCCATGCAGCCTCCCGAACGCCCCCGCCTGATCTACCTGCACGGATTCCGCTCGTCGCCCGCCTCGTTCAAGGCCCGGCTGATCGACGAGCGGATGCAGGCGCTTGGCCGCGGCGCGGACTTCGTCTGTCCGCAGTTGCCGGCCTCGCCGGCCGAGGCGGTCGCGCTGGTGTCGGAGCGGCTGCTGCCACAACCCCAGGATACGCTGGTGGGCAGCTCGCTGGGCGGCTACTACGCGACCTGGCTGGCCGAGCGGCACGGTTGCCGTGCGGTGCTGCTCAACCCGGCGGTCGAGCCGGCCCGCGACCTGCGCGGCCACGTCGGGCCGCAGAAGATGTTCCACAGCGACGCGCCCTTCGTGTTCGAGCCCCGCTACCTGGGCGAGCTCGCCGCGCTCGAAGTCGGCGCGATCACCTTTCCCGAGCGCTACCTGCTGGTGGCCGCCAAGGGCGACGAGCTGCTCGACTGGCGCGAGATGGTCGGCCGCTACCCCGGCGCGCGCCGGATCGTCCTCGAGGGCAGCGATCACGGCCTGTCGGACTTCGCCGAGCTGCTCGACGAGGTCCTGGGCTTCGCGGGAATGCTGCCCGACGGCTGACAGCGCGCGAACGGGTCTGCCGCGCGGCGCGAGCTCGGACCGCGCGCCGCGACTCCTTCGCGTGTTCCGGCGCCACGGCGGCCCGCCGCGCCTCGCGCGGCAACGAAACGAATTCGAACCGACTGAAAGGAAGCGATCATGCGTCTCGAGAACAGGGTGGCGATCATCACCGGCGCGGCCAGCGGCATCGGCCTGGCCACGGCGAAGCGCTTCGCGCGAGAAGGCGCGCGGGTGGTGGTGGCCGACATCGACGACAAGCGCGTCGCCGCTGCGGTGGCCGAGCTCGGCGCGGGCGAGGGCGGGGCGCTGGGCCTGCGGGTCGACGTGACCGACCGGGCCAGCGTCGACGCGATGGTCAAGGCCACGCGCGACGCCTTCGGCCGCATCGACTGCCTGGTGAACAACGCCGGCATCACGCTCGACGCGCGGCTGGTCAAGATGACCGCCGACCAGTTCGACAAGGTGATCGACGTCAACCTGAAGGGCGTCTTCCACTGCACCCAGGCGGTGGCCGACACGATGATCCTGCAGGGCGCCGGCGTGATCCTGAACGCCTCGTCGGTGGTGGGCCTGTACGGCAACTTCGGCCAGACCAACTACGCCGCCACCAAGGCCGGGCTGATCGGCTTCACCAAGACCTGGGCGCGCGAGCTCGGGCCCAAGGGCATCCGCGTGGCCGCGGTCTGCCCGGGCTTCGTGGCCACGCCCATCCTCGACACGATTCCCGAGGCGGTCATGCAGAAGATGGTCGACAAGGTGCCGCTGGGCCGCCTGGGCCGGCCCGACGAGATCGCCAGCGTGTACGCCTTCCTGGCCTCGGACGACGCGAGCTACATCAACGGCGCGGTGATCGAGGTGTCCGGCGGGATCATGCTGTGAGCGGCCCTTTCGCTCCGCCGATCGGCCGCCCGCGGCCGGCGTCGCCCGAGTCCTGTAACCTTTCCCGACGATGAAGCACCTGCTGTTCGAAGACAACGGCGATTTCAAGGCCGGCACGCTGATGTCGGAGGCCGGCTCCAGCCTGCAGGTCGAGCTGGCCAGCGGCAAGCGCGCCAAGGTCAAGGCCTCGCACGTGCTGCTGCGCTTCGACGCGCCGGCGCCCGAGGCGATGCTGCCGGCCGCCCGCGCCCTGGCCGAGGAGATCGACGTCGATTTCCTCTGGGAGTGCGCGCCGCAGGAAGAGTTCGCGTTCACCGCGCTGGCCGACGAGTATTTCGGCGGGCAGGCCACGCCGACCCAGGCCGCCGCGCTGCTGATCCGGCTGCAGGGCGCGCCGGTTCATTTCCACCGCAAGGGCCGTGGCCACTACCGGCCTGCGCCGGCCGACACGCTGAAGGCGGCGCTGGCCGCGCTGGAGCGCAAGCGCCTGCAGGAGGCGCAGGTCGAGGCGCATGCGCGGGAGATGATCGAGGGCCGGCTGCCCAGGGAAGTCGGCGAGCAGGCGGCCTGGCTGCTGGTGCGGCCCGACAAGATGTCGCTGACCTGGAAGGCCTTCGACCGGGCGCTGGCGGCCACCGGCAAGAGCCCGGAGCGGCTGCTGCTCGAACTCGGGGCCTTCGCCTCGCCGCGCGACCTGCACATGGCGCGCTTCGCCGCCGAGCACTTCCCCCACGGTTTCGGCATCACGCTGCGCCGCGACCCGCTCGAGGGCTTCGCCGAGGCGGTGGCGGCGCTGCCGCTGGCCGAGGTCGAGGCCTTCTCGGTCGACGACTCCACCACCACCGAGATCGACGACGCGCTGTCGGTGCGCCGCACCGCGCGCGGCTGGCGCATCGGCATCCACATCGCCGCGCCCGCGCTGGCGATCGCGCCGGGCAGCGAGCTCGACCTGGTGGCGCGCGAGCGGATGTCCACCGTCTACATGCCCGGCGGCAAGATCACGATGCTGCCCGAGCCGCTGATCGCCGCCTGCTCGCTCGACGAGGGCCGTGAAATGCCGGCGCTCTCGCTGTACCTGGACGTCGACGAGGACGGCGAGACCATCGTCGGGCGTCACTCGCAGCCCGAGCGGGTGCGCGTGGCGGCCAACCTGCGCCACGACCTGCTCGACGGCGTGTACACCGAGGCCGTCCTGGGGCCGGACAACGCGCCCGCGGTCGACGCCGACGGCCAGCCGCTGCGCTTCGCCGCCGAGCTCGCCGTGCTCTGGAAGCTCGCGCTGGCGCTGGGCGCCGAGCGGGAACGGGTGCGCGGCAAGCCGGAACCCCGCTTCCGGGCCGACTTCAGCTTCTACCTGGATCCGGCCGAAGGGGGCGAGGAGCCGCGGGTGCGGATCGTGCCGCGCGGGCGCAACTCGCCGCTGGACCGGATCGTGTCGGAGATGGCCATCCTCGCCAACTGCGAGTGGGGCGGGCTGCTCGGCGAGCACGACACGCCGGGCATCTACCGCTCGCAGCAGCAAGGCCGGGTGCGGGTCACCAGCCATCCGCTGCCGCACCAGGGGCTGGGCGTGCCGCAGTACATGTGGGCCAGCTCGCCGCTGCGGCGCTACGTGGACCTGGTCAACCAGCGCCAGCTGGTCGCGGTGCTGGCCGGTGAGCGCGCGCCCTTCGGCCAGAACGACGCCGACCTGTTCTCGGTGATGAACGCCTTCGATGCGAAGTACGCCGCCTACGCCGACTTCCAGCAGCGCATGGAGCGCTACTGGTGCCTGCGCTGGGTCGCCCAGCAGGGGCTCACTCGCGCCGACGCGGTGGTGGTGCGCGAGGACCTGGTGCGGCTGGTGAACGCGCCGCTCTACTTCCGCCTGCCAGGCATGCCGATGCTGCCGCCGGGCCGTCGCTTCGTCGCCGACCTGCTCGCCACCGACGAGATCGACCTGTCGGTGCAGGCGCGCTTCGTCGAGGCCGAGGCGGCCGGCAGCCTGTTCGACGAGACCGACGAAGAGCCGGTCGCGGGGTCGCTCTGAGGCTCGCGGGATGGCCACGATGACTGCCCCGGCCTGGACGCAGCGGCTCGCGGTGCCGAGGGACCGGCTCGCGTTCGCGATCGGCGTGTCGGTGCTGCTGCACCTGATCGTGCTGATGATGCGCTTCGCGCCGCCGGCGCCGATCAGGTTCGAGCCGATCGATCCGCGGCTCGAGGTCATCCTGCTGAACGCGCAGACCGAGAACCGTCCGGCCAGGCCCGAGGTGCTGGCGCAGGTCGACATGGTGGGCGGCGGCGACCGCGACACCGGGCGCGCGCGCAGCCCCTTGCCGGCCGAGAAGCAGGCGAGCGACGGCGAGGCGCTGGTGCAACAGCGCCAGCGGGTCGCCGAGCTCGAGGCACGCCAGCGCGAGCTGCTCGCGCTGGCCGCCGGCAAGCCGGTGCCGGTGCAGGCCGAGCGTCCCGCGCCCAAGGCCGCGCCGCAGCCGACCGGACAGGACGAGCAGAACACCGACGCGGTGATCGCCCGCCTGCAGGCGCAGATCGACAAGCAGATCTCCGACTACAACAAGCGGCCCAAGCGGCTCACCTACGGCATCAACGCGGTCGGCGTCAGCTACGCGCGCTACGTCGAGGACTGGGCCGCCCGGATCGAGAAGATCGGCACCGAGCGCTATCCGCCCGAGGCCCGCGGCAAGCTCTACGATTCGCTGATCATCACCGTGGAGATCGACCGCGACGGCAACGTGGTCGACGTGATCGTCGACAAGCCGTCGAAGCACGCGGCGCTCAACCAGGCGGTGCGGAGAATCGTGCTCGCCGGCGCGCCCTATCCGCGCTTCAGCGAGGCGATGGCGCGCGAGGGCGACATCCTGCAGATCGTCCGGACCTGGAACTTCACCCGGGGCGGGCTCGAGACCGAGGCGGTGGATCGCCCATGACGGACCGTTACGCCGTGATCGGCAACCCGATCGCCCACAGCCGCTCGCCGGCGATCCACGCCCGCTTCGCCGAGGCCACCGGCCAGGACATCGCCTACGAGCGGCTGCTCGCGCCGGTCGACGGCTTCGCGCAGGTCGCGCTGCGCTTTCGCGACGAAGGCGGGCGCGGCCTCAACGTCACGCTGCCCTTCAAGCTCGACGCCTTCGCGCTGGCCGGCCTGCGCAGCGCGCGCGCCGAGGCCGCCGGCGCGGTCAACCTGCTGGCCTTCGACGGCGACCGGATCTACGGCGACAACACCGACGGCGCCGGCCTGGTGCGCGACATCGAGGTCCGGCTGGCCCTGCCGCTGGCCGGCCGCTCGGTGATGCTGCTGGGCGCGGGCGGCGCGGCGCGCGGCGTCATCCGGCCGCTGCTCGACGCCGGTG
>MEEC01000229.1 GCA_001724315.1 Lautropia sp. SCN 70-15
GGAAGGCCTGGCCGGTCCACGCGATCGCGTAGCCGGGCGGCAGGCTGGCCGCGGCGACCTCCTCGACCGCCCGGATCGCGTCGCCGGAGCTGACCCCGGGCTTGCCGCTGCCCAGCACCTTCGCGGCCACGTAGCCATTGAAGCGCTCGAGCTGCTCGGGGCCCACGATCGACGAAACCTGGAGCAGCGCCGAGAGCGGGATCATCTCGCCGCGCGACGAGCGGACCCAGACGCGGCCCAGGTCCTCGGGCGACATCCGGAACGGCGCGTCGGCCTGCAGCTGCACCCGATAGGTCCGGCCGAACATGTTGAAGTCGTTCACGTAGAGCGCGCCCATCGTGGCCTGCAGAGCCTCGAAGACCTCGGGCACCGGCACACCGAGCGAGAGCGCCTTCTCGCGGTCGACCTCGACCCGCAACTGCGGCACCGAGGGACGGAAGAAGGTATTGATGCCCTGCAGCTGCGGATGCTTCTGCAGGTCGGCGACGAACACGCCGATCACCTCCGCCAGTCGCCTGGGATCGGCGTTGCCGCGCCCCTGCACGTAGACCTCGAAGCCGCCGGCCGTGCCCAGGCCGCGGATCGCCGGCGGGTTGAAGGCCAGCGCCATGCCGTCGGTGAGCGCCATGCCCTTCGCGAAGATCTCGCCCGCGACCTGCGGCGCGGCCTGGGTGCGCTCCTTCCAGTCCTTGAGCGGCACGAAGATCGTGGCGGCGTTGGTCTTGTTGCCGCCCCCGATCAGGTCGAAGCCGTTGACCACGAACATGTTCTGGATCGCCGGGTGGCCCTCGAACATCTTCTGCAGCTGCGCGCCGGAGCGACCGGTGCGCTCGAGCGTGGCGCCGTCCGGCAGGATGATCGCGCCGATCACGTAGCCCTGGTCCTCGGGCGGCACGAAGCTGCCGGGAATGCGGACGAACAGCGCGGCCGCCAACGCGAGGAAGCCCAGGAAGGCGGCCAGCGAAACCAGCCGGTGCCGGGCCGCGAAGCGCACCGCCGCCATGAACAGCCGGGTGAGCGCGTCGAAGCCCTTGTTGAAGGGCCTGAAGAGCTTCGACTCGTGATGCGCGCTCTTGAGCAGGAGCGCGCACATCACCGGCGTGAGCGTCAGCGCGACGAAGCCGGACAGCACCACCGCGATCGCCACGGTGACCGCGAACTGCCGGTACAGCTGCCCCGCGATGCCGCCGAGGAAGGCCACCGGGACGAAGACCGCGCACAGCACCAGCACGATCGCGACGACCGCGCCCGAGACCTCGCGCATCGCCTCGATCGCCGCTTCGCGCGCGGGGAGCTTCTCCTCGCGCATCAGTCGCTCGACGTTTTCCAGCACCACGATCGCGTCGTCGACGACGATGCCGATCGCCAGCACCATCGCGAACAGCGTGAGCGTGTTGATCGAGAAGCCGAACAGCCAGAGCCCTGCGAAGGTGCCGATCAGCGAGACCGGCACCGCGACCATCGGGATCACCGTCGCGCGCCAGCTCTGCAGGAACACGAAGACCACCAGCACGACCAGCACGGCCGCCTCGATGATGGTCTTGACCACCTCGTCGATCGACGACGACACGTAACGGGTCGTGTCGAAAGGGATCACGTAGTCGAGGCCCTCGGGAAACCCGCGCTTGAGCTCGGCCATCCGCGCCCTGACGGCCTCGGCGACGTCGAGCGCGTTGGCGCCCGACTGCAGGAAGACCGCGGTGCCGATCGTCGGCCGGCCGTCGAGCGTGTTGAAAGCGTCGTAGCTCTGCGCGCCGAGCTCGATGCGGGCGATGTCCTTCAGGCGCAGCACGCCCTCGGGCCCGCCGGCCCGGACGACGATCTCGCCGAACTCCGCCGGCTCGACCAGACGGCCGCGCGCGGTCACCGTATAGATCAGGCTCTGCCCGGGCACGGCGGGNACGGCCGCCGCGACCTCGGCCGTGGTCACGCCCAGGGCCGCCATCCGGTCGGGGCGCAACCAGACGCGCATCGCGTAGTCGCGCGCGCCGAAGATCGTGACGTCGGCCACGCCGGGCAGGCGCTTGAGCTCGTCGACCATGTTCAGCGACGAGTAGTTCGACAGGTAGAGGGTGTCGAAGCGGCCGTCGGGCGAGGTCAGCGCGACCACCAGCAGGATGTCGTTCGAGCGCTTCTGGACGGTCACGCCGTTGCGGCGGACCTCGTCGGGCAGGCGCGGCAGGGCCAGCTGCACCCGGTTGTTGATGTTGAAGGTGGCCTGGTCGACATTGGTGCCGACATCGAAGGTGGCGGTGATCGTCACCTGGCCGTTCGAGGACGAGCTGGAATTGAAGTAGAGCAAGCGCTCGACGCCCGAGAGCTGCTCCTCGATCGGGGCGGCCACGGTGCGGGCGAGCGTCTCGGCGCTGGCGCCGGGGTAGCTTGCGTTGATCGTGACCGTGGGCGGCGCGATCTCCGGGTACTGGGCCACCGGCAGGATCTGCGAGGCGACCAGCCCGGCCAGCGTGATGACGATCGACAGGACGGCCGCGAAGATCGGGCGGTCGATGAAGAAGCGCGACATGCGGGCCGCTCGTCAGGAGGCCGAGGCGGGCTCGGCAGCCGGTTTCGGCGCCACCTTGGCGCCCGGGCGCAGCCGGATCAGGTTGTCCACCGCGACGCGCTCGCCGGCCTTCAGGCCCTCGCGGACCACCCAGTCGCGGCCGACCCACTCGCCGGTCTTCACCGGGCGCGGCGTCACGGTGTCGTCGTCGCCGACGATCCACACGAAGCTCCCCCGGTCGCCCTGCTGGACGGCCGATTGCGGCACCAGGATCGCGTCGGTCTCGCCGATCTCGAGCGCAAGCCGCAGGTACTGGCCGGGCAGCAGCCGGGAATCGGGGTTGGCGAACTCGGCGCGCAGCTGGACCGTGCCGAGCTGCGGGTCGACCCGCGAACCGGTGAAATTGAGCTTGCCGGTGGGTTGGGCCGCCGCGCCGGCCGTTTCACGAACCGCGACACGGGACTTGTCGCCCAGGCCCGCCCTGAGCCGGGCGTACTCGGGCTCGGAAAGCGAGAAACGAACCCACAGCGGGTCGTGGCGCACGATCGTGGTCAGGAGCCCGTCGTCGCGGCTTGCGCCGACCAGGCTGCCCTCGGAGCGCAGCGAACGGCCGGCGATGCCCGAGGCGGGGGCTTCGACCGAGGTGTAGGAGAGCTCGAGCTCGGCCTCGCGCACGCCGGCGCGCGCGGCCTGCAGGGCCGCGTCGAGCTGGGCCAGCGAGGCCGCCGCATCGTCGTACTCGCGCTGGCTGATGGCCCGCTCGGCCAGCAGCTTCTTCAGGCGGGCCGCCTCGACCGCCGCGCGCTCGCGGCGCGCCTGCGTTTCGGCCAGCGCGGCCTTCGCGCGCTGCAGGGCGATCTCGAAGGGCGCGCGCTCGATCCGGTACATCGGCGCGCCGGCACGCACCGCGTCGCCCTCGCGGAACAGCTGGCGCTCCAGGATGCCGCTCACGCGGGCCCTGACCTCGACCTCGCGCGAGCCTTCCGCCCGGCCCACCGCCTCGAGGGTGACCGGAATGCGTTTCGGGGCGATGGTGAGCGTGGTGACCGGCAGTGGCGGCGGCGCCGATGCACCGGGACCCTGCGCGCCCCCCGCACCGCGATCGCCGCAGCCTGCCAGGAGGATCAGGGCAAGCGCCCCGGCGAGTGCGAGGCGCGTGAGCTTGTCCGACATCGATGGAGCCTGCTTGGGAACAAGCTCGCCATTATGTGACGAAACTGGCTGGGACGTCAGAAGTGCGGCTTGTCCTTCAGCGCCTTGAAGCGGGCCACGCCGTCGGTGATCTCGGCGGCGGCTTCCTCCGGCCCGCCCCAGCCGACCACCTTGACCCATTTGCCGGCTTCGAGGTCCTTGTAGTGCTCGAAGAAGTGCTGGATCGTGGCCAGGCGCTCGGGGGCGATGTCGGTGATCTTCTTCCAGTGCTTGTAGATCGGCAGCACCTTGTCGATCGGCACCGCGACCAGCTTGGCGTCGCCGCCGGCCTCGTCTTCCATCTTCAGGATGCCGAGCGGCCGGCAGCGCACCACCGCGCCGGTGGTGACCGGGAAGGGCGTGATCACCAGCACGTCGACCGGATCGCCGTCGTCGGCAACCGTGTGCGGGATGTAGCCGTAATTGCACGGGTAGTGCATCGCGGTCATCATGAAACGGTCCACGAACAGCGCGCCGGTTTCCTTGTCGACCTCGTACTTGATCGGGTCGGCGGCCATCGGAATTTCGATGATCACGTTGAAATCGTGCGGCAGGTCGCGTCCGGAATCGACTCGGTCGAGGTTCATGGCGGTATCTGAGGAGGAGGTTCGGAGGGAGGCGCCGAGCTCGGGGTGGCGGCGCGCGAAGCGCGGCGGCAGGCTCGGCCAAGGCCGTATTGTAGCGAGATGAAGCGGGATTGTGCAGCGCACAATACGGTTCGCGCGCCGAAGCGACGAACGGGTGCCCGGGCAGGCGCGATAATGGCGCCTTGCGCGACACCGAACGGACTTCACAATGCTCCAGAGCCCTGCCCGCCACCTTCACTTCATCGACAACCGAGCCGTGCCGGCCGCCGGCGGCGAGAGCCTGCCGGTCGTTGATCCGTCGGACGGTTCGACCTTCGCGCAGATCGCCCGCGGCGACGCTCGCGACATCGACGCGGCGGTCCGCGCCGCGCGCCGCGCCTTCGACGGCGAGACCGGCGAAGCGGCCGCGGGCGTGTGGGGCCGCACCAGCGCGGTGGAGCGCGGGCGGCTGCTGCGCCGCTGGTCCGACCTGGTGCTGGCCCACCAGGAGGAGCTCGCGACGCTCGAGTCGCGCGACACCGGAAAGCCGATCTCCCAGGCGCGCGCCGACGCGGTCGCACTGGCCCGCTACTTCGAGTTCTATGCCGGCGCGGCCGACAAGCTGCACGGCCAGACCATCCCCTACCAGCACGGCTACACGGTGCTCACCGTGCGCGAGCCGCACGGCGTGACCGGCCACATCGTGCCCTGGAACTACCCGATGCAGATCTTCGGCCGCACGGTGGGCGGCGCGCTCGCGGCGGGCAATGCCTGCGTGGTCAAGCCGGCCGAGGACGCCTGCCTGTCGCTGCTGCGCGCCGCCGAGCTCGCGGCCGAGGCGGGCTTCCCGCCTGGCGTGCTGAACATCGTGACCGGGTTGGGCGCCGAGGCCGGCCAAGCCCTCAGCGAGCACCCCGGCATCGATCACATCTCCTTCACCGGTTCCACCGGCACCGGCCGGCGGGTCGCCGCCGCGGCGGCAGCGCGCCATTGCCCGGTCACGCTGGAGCTGGGCGGAAAGTCGCCGCAGCTGGTCTTCGCCGACGCCGACCTCGATGCCGCCCTGCCGGTCCTGGTGGGCGCCATCATCCAGAACGCCGGACAGACCTGCTCGGCCGGCAGCCGGGTGCTGGTCGAGGCCTCGATCCACGATCGGCTGCTCGAGCGCCTCGCCGAGCGCTTCTCGGCGCTGCGCGCCGGCCCGGCCATGGCCGATCTGGACCTCGGACCGCTGGTCTCGCGCCGCCAGCTGGCCCGCGTGCGCGAGTTCCTGGACGGCGGGCGCGCCAGCGGCGTGCGCGTCGCGGCGCAGGGCCGGGTGGCCGACGACGTTCCGGCGGAAGGCTTCTACCAGGCGCCGGTGCTGTTCGACGAAGTGCCGGCCGACCACACGCTGTTCCAGGAAGAGGTGTTCGGTCCGGTGCTGGCGGTCGCCTCCTTCCGCGACGAGGCCCACGCGCTGGCGCTCGCCAACGGCACGCCCTACGGCCTGGTGGCCGGCGTCTGGACTCGCGACGGCGCCCGCCAGATGCGCCTGGCCCGCGCCTTGCGCGCCGGGCAGGTCTTCGTGAACAACTACGGCGCGGGCGGCGGCGTCGAGCTTCCCTTCGGCGGCGTGGGGCACAGCGGGTACGGGCGGGAGAAGGGCTTCGAGGCGCTGTACGGCTTCACCGCGCTGAAGACGATCGCGGTTCGGCACG
>MEEC01000230.1 GCA_001724315.1 Lautropia sp. SCN 70-15
GTGCTGCGCGCCGTCGAAGAGCCGCTGCGCCAGATCGTCGCCAACGCCGGCGACGAGCCGAGCGTGGTGGTTGCCAAGGTCCTCGAGGGCAAGGGCAGCTTCGGCTACAACGCGGCCAACGGCACCTACGGCGACATGCTCGAGATGGGCGTTGTCGACCCGACCAAGGTCACCCGCACCGCGCTGCAGAACGCCGCTTCGGTCGCCAGCCTGATGCTGACCACCGACGCGATGATCGCCGAGGCGCCGGAAGACAAGCCGGCCGCCGGCGGCATGCCCCCGGGCATGGGCGGCATGGGCGGCATGGGCATGGACATGTAATCGGTCTTCGGACCGGTTACAGCGCGGCCCTCGCGGCCGCGCTGCCCAGCAAAAAGCCCGGCGAAAGCCGGGCTTTTTGCATTGTCCCTGGCGGACGCAGCCGGAAGCGGCCGCCAGGGTTCAGCGCAACGGCGCGTCGTCCTCGAAGCGCCCCGCGTCCGCGTCGGGCCGGCTTGCCTCGTGGTCCGGCGCGACCGAAACCCCCTCCTCGAAGAGCTCCCGCGGATAATGCCGCGCGAAATCCTCGCGCACCTTGTCCAGGGGCAGGTCCGACCAGGTCCCGTGATCGGCCTGGTAGACCATTCGCCGCCGGTTGTCGGCATCGAATTCCTGGTACAGCGCGTCGCTGGTGCCGTCGAAATCGGTGGGCCGCACGCCGAAGCGCTCGCACAGCTCGATATTGAAGGCCGGCACCGCCTTGACCCAGCGGCCGTCGACGAGCAGCGCCGCGTAGCCGTGGTCGTAGAACACGTCGGTGCCGCCCATCCGCTGGCGCAGCTTCTCGGTGTTCATGTGGTTGACCACGTCGGCCAGGCCGATGGCGGAGGGGATGCCGGCCGCCCGCGCGCAGGCCGCGAGCAATACCGCCTTCGGCACGCACCAGCCGTAGCCGGCGGCCAGGACGCTGCTGGCGCGGTACTGGATCGGATCGAAGGAGATCCGGTACGGGTCGTACCGGATCCTGTCGCGCACCGCGTAGAACAAGCGGACCGCCTTGCCGCGCGCGTCGGACTCGCCCTCGATCGCCTGCGCGACGAACTCGCGGACCGCCGGCGAGTCGCTGTCCAGGAAGCCGGTCGGCGCGAGCCAGGGGCGCAGCGAATCGCCCGCGAAGACTTCCGGAAGCCCTGCAAGGTGGATCCCGCCGTCGGCTGACAACCGGAAACCGGCTCGTGCGTTAGCTTCGTTCATGAAGAATCCCTGCCTCGGTTGCGGCGTGTGCTGCACCCAGTATCGCGTGTCCTTCCATTGGTCCGAAACGACCGCGCATCCGCTCGGCACGGTGCCGGTGGAGCTCACCGCGCCCTTGCGCCGCCACGAGGTGGTGATGAGGGGAACGGACTCGGCCTCGCCCTACTGCGTGGCGCTGGCCGGAGTGCCTAAGGTCGATGCCTATTGCGCGATCCACGGCAGGCATCCGTCCTGCTGCCGCGCGGTCGAGGTCGGCAGCGACCAGTGCGTGCGCGCGCGGCGCGCTCACGGCCTGCCGGATCTTTCGCCGGACCTCGATCCGTCGCCACCGCTTGCGCCGCTCCCGGACCTGCCGCAGGCGGCCTGAGGAAAGCAGGCCGCCTGCGGACGGTGCCAGGGGCCGCGATCAGCCCTGGGGCTCGCCGACGAAGATCTCGACGCGGCGGTTCTGGGCGCGGCCGGCCGCGGTGGCGTTGTCGGCGATCGGCTCGCGCGAGCCCCGGCCGTCGATGGCGATGCGGGTTGCGCTCACGCCGCGATCGGCCAGGTATTGGCGAACGCTTGCCGCGCGGTTGACCGAGAGCGGCTCGTTGACCGCGTCGGTGCCGGTGCTGTCGGTGTGCCCGATGATCCGGACCGTGGTGCCCGGATTCGCGTTCAGCGTCTGGGCGAAGCGGTCGAGAATGGGCCTGAAGTTCGGCTTGATGTCGGCGCGACCGGTGTCGAACGAAATGTCGCTCGGGATGTCCAGCTTGAGCTGGTTGTCGGCGGTCTGCGTGACGCCGACGCCGGTGCCGGCGGTGGCCTGCTGCATCGCAAGCTTCTGCTCTTCCATGCGCTTGGACCACATGTAGGTGCCGATGCCGCCGGCAGCCGCGCCCAGCACCGCCGCATTGCGCGTGGCAGTGCCGCTGCCGCCCACGGCGCTGCCCAGGGCCGCGCCGGCCAGCGCGCCCAGGCCCGTGCCGATCGCGGTGCGCTGCTGGGTCTCGGTCATCGATTCGCAACCGGCCAGGGCAATGGCCGCGACCGCGAGGATGGAGATGGTCTTCTTCATGTGCTTCCTGCTCCGTTCGAGGTGACGAGGCCACTGGAGAGCGGCTCGCCGGGGAGGGAAATACCCGATTCCATTTTAGCGGTTTCGGCAAGGCGGCGTACCGGCCGCCTCTTGCCGCTACGCCAGCCTGGCGCCGGGCCGTCCGGACTCGACCACGAAGCGCGCGCGGGTGGCGATCCGCTGCCCGGGCAACTTCACCGTGTCCACGGTCCTCAGCGTGGTCGTGCAGCGCTCCGGTGTCAACTCGACGACGCCATAGCCCCGGTGACCGCTCTCGGCCAGCCGCACGTGCGGGTTCTCGTCGCGAGCCCGGTCGAGATGCGCCTGGGGCCGGCCCTGCGAGGTGATCGAGGTGCCGCAGAACTCGGTGGCCACCACCGGGGAGCCCGGATCGGCGAAATCCGCCTTGACGTCGCAGACCCAGTTCGAGTGCACGTCGCCGCCCAGCAGCACCGGGTTGGCGAGCCGGCGCGCCTGGATTGCGTCGAGCAGCCGCTGGCGCGCAACCGGGTAGCCGTCCCAGCCGTCGGTCCAGGCGGTCTCCCCGGGCCCCGGCCGGCCGTCGGCCCGGGAGAACAGTGTCTGCTGCCCGATCAGGTTCCACCGGCCGCGCGACTCGGCGAAGCATCGGTCGAGCCACCTTTCCTGCGCCGCGCCCAGCATCGATCGCGACGGGTCGCGCAGATCGGGGCAGCGTTCGACGTCGACCACGTTGGAGCCGCCGCGGCGCGGCTTCGGACAGGCCTGGTGGGCCCGATGCTGGCGGTCGTCGAGGATCAGGAACTCGGCAAGCCTGCCGAAGCGGTGCCGGCCGTACAGCCGCATGGCAGGGCCCTCGGGCCTCGCGGCCTGGCGAAGCGGCATGTGCTCGAAGTAGGCCCGATAGGCCGCCGCGCGCCGCGCGAGGAAGGCCGCATCGAGATCCTCGGAACGATCGTCGGCGTAATCGTTGTCCACCTCGTGGTCGTCCCAGGTCAGCAGCCAGGGTGCCGCCGCGTGCATCCGCTGCAGGTCGGGATCGCCCCGGTACTGCGCGTGACGGATCCGGTATTCCGCCAGCGACTTCGGCTCGCCGCCCCGGTGGGCCCGAACGTGATCGCGCCCCCAGCTGCTCTCGTAGATGTAGTCGCCGAGGAACAGGACCAGGTCGAGATCCTCTTCGGCCATGTGCCGGTAGGCGCCGAAGTAGCCCTGCTCGAACTGCTGGCACGACGCGAAGGCGAAACGCAGGCGGACCGGCAATGCGTCGGGCGGCGGGGCCGTGCGGGTCCTGCCGGTGGGGCTGACCGCCTGGTTCGCGCCGTCGCCGGTCAGGAAGCGATAGTGGTACCAGCGCTCCGGCTTCAGCCCCTGCACCTCGACGTGCACGCTGTGCGCCAGATCCGGGTGCGCCACCGTCCGGCCGCTGCGCACGATGCGGGCAAAGCCCTCGTCCTCGGCGACTTCCCAGCGCACCGTCACCGGCCCGGGCGGCATGCCGCCGTGGGCCCGGTCGGGCTCGGGAGCCAACCGCGTCCACAGCACGAAGCCGTCGGGCTCGGGCGCGCCCGAGGCCACGCCCAGCGAGAACGGATCCCTCGCGAAACGCGGCGGCGCGGTCGCGCAGCCCGACGAGGCCAGCGCCACGCCGCCGGCCCACGACACGCAGGCCAGTTGCCAGGCGGCCCGCGCGATCGCGCGCCGCCCCGGCTGCGCGGTGTCCGGACCGTCCGCCGTGCCGCGGCGCAGTCCGGGCAGCACGCGAGCGGCTGCCCGGAGGTAGTCGGGAATGCGGGCGGCGTGACGTGGCATTGGAGGTGGCCTGGCGGTGAAGACCTGCCCGATTCTAGGCACTCGCCACGACACGCGCATGACACCGCCGGCCGATGCCGATGGCCGACACGGACGGCTCATCCGGACGGCCGACCCGCGCCATCGGCCGACCTGTGGCGCCGGCCGCCCCCTCACTCGACCGGCGCCGCCTCCCGCCTCGGCCGCGCCAGCTCGACCGCCACCCGCGCCTGCGCGCCCCGCNGCCAGCTCGACCGCCGCCGGCGCCTGCGCGCCCCGCAGCCGGGCCAGCAACGCCGCCTGCCGCTCGAGCGCCGCCTTCACGTTGGCCTCCTTCACCGGGCCGAAGCCGCGCATCTTCTGGGGCAGCTCGGCGAGCTCGATCGCGGTCGCCGCGGTGTCGGGGCCCAGCCGCTCGGCCAGCTCGTCGAGCTGCCGCTCGAAGCCGGCAAGCAGCCCGCGCTCCATCCGACGCTCGGCAGTGCGCCCGAACGGGTCCAGCGGCGTGCCGCGCAGCCGCCGCAGGCGGGCGAGCAGCCGGAAGACCGGCAGCATCCAGGGGCCGAAGTCGATCTTGCGCGGCCGCCCGGTCTTCGGATCCGTGCGGGCCAGGAGCGGCGGCGCCAGGTGGAAGCGAAGCGACCAGTCGCCCTCGAACATCTTCGCCAGCTTCGCGTGGAAAGCCGGGTCGGCATGCAGCCGCGCCACTTCGTACTCGTCCTTGATCGCCATCAGGCGGAACAGCGAGAGCGCCGCGGCGCGGACCAGCCGCTCGGCCTCGGCCCCGGACAGGCGCCGGCCGGCCGCCTGGCGCAAGCGGTCGATCCGTTCGCGATAGCGCTGCGCATAGGACCGGTCCTGGTAGTCGACGAGGAAGGCCTCGAAGCGCGCGATCGCCGCATCGAGCGGCTCGCTGGCCTGTGCATCGCGCCCCGCGTCGAGCGAGCGCCCGGCCGCCGCGCGCACGGCCTGCGGGTCGTGGGCCAGCCGCCGGCCCCAGTCGAAGGCCCTCAGGTTGGCCGGCACCTGCGCGCCGTTCAGTTCGATCGCCCGCTCGATGGCCGCGCGGCTGAGCGGCACCCAGCCCTTCTGCCAGGCGAAACCGAGCAGCATCGGGTTGGCGAAGATCGCGTCGCCGAGCAGCGCCTCGGCCAGCGTGGCGGCCTCGACGAACTCGATCTCCCGTTCGCCGGCGGCCTGCAGGATGTTGCGCCGGAGCGCCGCCTGCGGCAGCTTCCAGTCGGGGTCGCGCAGGAAGTCGGAGGTGGGCAGCACGTCGGCACTGACCACCGCCCGGGTCACGTCGGGCCGCATCCGCGACAGCGCCTCGTTGCTCGAGCTGACCACCAGGTCGCAGCCGATCACCAGGTCGGCCTCGCCGGTGGCGATTCGCGTGGCGTAGAGCCGCTCCGGCTCGCGCGCGATCTGCACGTGCGAGAACACCGCGCCGCCTTTCTGCGCGAGGCCGGCCATGTCCAGCACCGACACGCCCAGCCCGTCCAGGTGCGCGGCCACGCCGAGCAGCTGGCCGATCGTGACCACGCCGGTCCCGCCCACCCCGGTCACCAGGATCCCGTAGCTGCGATTGCCCGACGACTCGATCGGCAGCCGCACCGGCTCGGGCAACGCGGGCAGGTCGGCAGCCTTCGCCGCCACGCCGGCGCCCTTGCGCAGCGTGCCGCCCTCGACCGTCACGAAGCTCGGGCAGAAGCCCTTCAGGCAGGAGAAGTCCTTGTTGCACGAGGACTGGTTGATCCGGCGCTTGCGCCCGAAAGGCGTCTCGACCGGCTCCACCGACACGCACGAGCTCTGCACGCTGCAGTCGCCGCAACCCTCGCAGACCGCCTCGTTGATGACGACGCGCCGCGCCGGGTCCGGGTAGGCCGGCTTGCCGTCCACGATCCGCTTGCGCCGGCGCCGCTTCTCGGTGGCGCAGGTCTGGTCGTAGACCAGGATGGTGCAGCCGGGCAGCTCGCGCAGCTCGCGCTGGATCGCGTCGAGATGGTCGCGATGCTCGATGCGCACGCCGGCAAAGGTCGCGTCACCCTTCACCGCGTCGTACTTCTGCGGCTCGTCGGTCACGATCAGGATCGTGCGAACGCCCTCGGCCTTCATCTGCGCGACGATCATCGGCACGGTCAGCGTGCCGTCGATCGGCTGGCCGCCGGTCATGGCCACCGCGTCGTTGTAGAGGATCTTGTAGGTGATGTTCACGCCGGCGGCGATGGCCGCGCGCACCGCCAGGATTCCGGAGTGGAAGTAGGTACCGTCGCCCAGGTTGGCGAACACGTGGGGCTCGTTCACGAAGGGCGCCTGGCCGATCCAGGGCACGCCCTCGCCGCCCATCTGCGAGAAGGTCTGCGTGCGCCGCTCGGGCATCCAGGTGGCCATGTAGTGGCAGCCGATGCCGGCGATCGCGCGCGAGCCCTCGGGCACGTGCGTCGAGGTGTTGTGCGGGCAGCCCGAGCAGAAGGTGGGCACGCGCTCGGCGCTCGGGGTCGACGCGCGCTCGGCGCTCGGGGCCGGCACGCCCCCCGCGTTCGGCTGCGGCGCGGCCAGCGCGCGCTCCTTGGCGTCGATGATCGCGAGCCGCGCCTCGATGGCGGCGCGCAGGTCGGGCGGCAGCTCGAAGCGCGAGCCGAAGCGGCCCGGGTTCAGCAGCCGGCCGGCGATCGCGCGCGCGATCAGCGCCGGCGAGAGCTCCGCGTGCGCCGGCAGCAGCCAGCGCCCCTGCGGCATGGCCCACTCGCCGCCGCGGCCGTCCTTCTCGTCGAACTTGCCGTAGACCTGCGGGCGGACGTCGTCGCGCCAGTTGTAGAGCTCTTCCTTGAGCGCGTACTCGATGATCTGGCGCTTCTCCTCGACCACCAGGATCTCGCCCAGGCCGGTGGCGAACTCGCGCATCGAGTGCGCCTCGAGGGGCCAGACCACGCCGCACTTGAAGAGCCGGATGCCGATCCGGGCGCAGGCCGCTTCGTCGAGCCCCAGGTCCTCGAGCGCCTGCCGCGTGTCGAGATACGCCTTGCCGCCGGTCACGATGCCGAACCAGGCGTCCGGCGAGTCGATCACCGTGCGGTTGAGCCGGTTGGCGCGCACGTAGGCCAGCGCCGCGTACCACTTGTAGTCGAGCAGTCTGGCCTCCTGCGCGAGCGGCGCGTCGGGCCAGCGGATGTTCAGGCCGTCGGGCGGCAGCTCGAAGTCCTCCGGAATCACGATGCGCACCCGGTCGGGGTCGATCTCGACCGAGGCCGAGGCCTCGACCACCTCGGTGACCGCCTTCATCGCCACCCACAGGCCCGACCAGCGCGACATCGCCCAGCCGTGCAGGCCGAGGTCCAGGTACTCCTGCACGTTGGCCGGGTAGAAGACCGGCAGCCCGCAGGCCTTGAAGATGTGGTCGGACTGGTGCGGCAACGTGGAGGACTTGGCGCCGTGGTCGTCGCCGGCCACTACCAGCACCCCGCCGTGGCGGCTGGTGCCGGCCGCGTTCGCGTGGCGGAAGACGTCGCCGGTCCGGTCCACGCCGGGCCCCTTGCCGTACCACATGGCGAACACGCCATCGACCTTCGCCTGCGGCGACAGCGCGACCTGCTGGCTGCCCCAGACGCTGGTGGCGGCGAGATCCTCGTTGAGTCCCGGCTGGAAGACGACGTCGTGAGCGGCCAGGTGCGCCTTGGCCTTCCAGAGCGCCTGGTCCAGGCCCCCCAGGGGCGAACCGCGATAGCCCGAAACGAAACCTGCGGTGTTCAGCCCGGCGCGCCGGTCGCGCTCGCGCTGCAGCATGGGCAGGCGGACCAGAGCCTGCGTGCCGGACAGGAACACCCGTCCGCATTCGACCGTGTAGCGGTCGTCGAGATCCTTCATCGTCTGCCTCCAGCTTCGGATCGTGTCCAGGAGCAAGGAATCCCGGGCCGCACGCGGCGCGGGTGGCGTGCGAGCGGCAAGGGCCTGTCGGCCGGCGCGCTTGTGGCGCGACAGCCGGAAGGAAGTCTATCGCGGCTTCAGCCGGCGGGCGGGGTTTTCCGCGATGGCAACAGGACCGTTGCCATCGCTGCCAGGATGCAGCCGAGCGCGGCCCAGTCCTGCCAGAGCAGCCGCTCGCCGAGCATCCAGACACCGGAGAAGACGCCGGTGACGGGAATCAGCATGACCGACAGCCCGCTGGCCACCGGCGGCAGGATGGTCGCGAGCCGGAACCAGACCAGCTGCGCGAAGCCGAAC
>MEEC01000231.1 GCA_001724315.1 Lautropia sp. SCN 70-15
CGCTCGGCGCGGATCTTCTTGCGCTTGGGCTGGGACAGCGCGGCCAGGAAGGCGTCGAAATCGGCCCAGCCTTCGTTGCGCCAGTGGAACTGCACGCCGCGCCGCTGCATCGCGCCGCGCGCCTCGAGCAGGGCCGCCTCGGACTCGGTCGGAAAGAGCACGTGCAGGGAGGACAGCCCGCTTTCAGCGGCCAGGCGCATCAAGGCGCGGGCCGCCGCCTCGCGCGCGCGGTCGTCGGCGGCCAGCAGCCGTGGCCCGGTCACCGGCGTGAAGGGCACCGCCGACAGCAGCTTGGGGTAATAGCGCCGCCCGTGGCGCTGGTACGCGTCGGCCCAGGCCCAGTCGAACACGTACTCGCCGTAGGAGTGGCTCTTCAGGTAGAGCGGCACGGCAGCGCGCAGCCGGCCCCGGGCGTCCTCGAGCAGCAGATGGCGAGGCAGCCAGCCGGTGCCCGCGCCGACGCATCCGCTCGCCTCCATCGCGTGCAGGAACTCGTGCCGCAGGAAGGGCTGCGCCCGTCCTGAGCCGGACGCAGCCGCCAGCGAATTCCAGTCGCCGGACGCGACTGTCGCCAGGTCGTCCACCAGTCGCATGCGATAATCGTCGGCTACGGACACTCCCAATCCTCCATGCGAATCGCCGCTGCCCAGCTGAACCAGACCGTCGGTGATTTCCCGGGCAACGCCGACCGCATTATCGGCGCTGCTCGGCAGGCAGCCGACCTCGGCGTGCGGGTGCTGGTCACGCCGGAGCTCTCGCTCACCGGCTATCCGCCCGAGGATCTCCTGCTGCGAGACGCCTTCCAGCGCCGCAGCAACGAGGCGCTCGATCGCATCCGCGAAGTCACGGCGCCGCTCGACCTGTTCCTGCTGGTCGGCCATCCGGTCGTCGAAGGGCAGGGGGCCGCCCGGCGCCGCTTCAATGCCGCATCGCTGCTGCACCGCGGCCGAGTGGTCGGCGTCTGCCGCAAGCGCGAGCTGCCCAACTACGCGGTGTTCGACGAGGCGCGCTACTTCGCGCGCGGCGAGGAAGCCTTCGTCTTCGACGTCGACGGCATGCGGCTGGGCGTGGCGGTCTGCGAGGACTTCTGGTTCCCCGTGCCGCCCCGCGCGCTGCACGAGATGGGCGCGCAGGCGCTGCTGGTGCTCAACGCCTCGCCCTATCACCTGGGCAAGCAGCACACGCGGCTGGACACCGCGCGCGCCAACGTGAGCGCCCTGGGCATGCCGATGCTCGCTGCCAACCAGGTGGGCGGACAGGACGAGCTCGTCTTCGACGGCCTGTCCTTCGCGCTCGACGCCTCGGGTGCGCTGGCCGCGCAAGGCAAGGCCTTCGAGAGCGACCTGCTGGTGGTCGAGCTGCAGGCCGGTGCGGACGGCCGCGTCGACTTCGTGCGCCAGGCCATTCCCGAGTCGCCGCCGCCCGAGGCCCAGGTCTACGCGGCGCTGGTGCTCGGCGTGCGCGACTACATCGGCAAGAACGGCTTTCCCGGCGCGATCGTCGGGCTGTCGGGCGGGGTCGATTCGGCGCTGGTCCTGGCCATCGCGGTCGACGCGCTCGGCGCCGACAAGGTGCGCGCGGTGATGATGCCCTCGCCGTACACCGCCGAGATCTCCTGGCTCGACGCCCGCGACATGGCCGAGCGGCTGGGCGTGCGCTACGACGAGCTGCCGATCGGCGCCTGCTTCGACGCCTTCCGCGCCACGCTGGCCGGCGAGTTCCGCGGCCTGCCCGAGGACACGACCGAGGAGAACCTGCAGGCGCGGATCCGCGGCATGCTGCTGATGGCCCTGTCGAACAAGTTCGGCTCCATCGTGCTGACCACCGGCAACAAGAGCGAGATGGCGGTCGGCTACGCCACGCTGTACGGCGACATGGCCGGCGGCTTCGCGGTCATCAAGGACATCGCCAAGACGCTGGTCTGGCGGCTCTGCCGGTGGCGCAACACGGTGTCCGACGTGATTCCCGACCGGATCATCACCCGCCCGCCTTCGGCCGAGCTCAAGCCCGGCCAGACCGACCAGGACTCGCTGCCGCCCTACGAAACGCTGGACGCCATCGTTCGCCTGTACATGGAGGAAGACCGCAGCGTCGACGAGATCGTCGCGGCAGGGCACCCGGCCGATGCGGTGGCACGCGTGGTGCGCCTGATCCAGGTCAACGAGTACAAGCGCCGGCAGGCGCCGGTGGGCATCCGGGTCACGCATCGCGCCTTCGGCCGCGACTGGCGCTACCCGATCACCTCGAAATTCAGGGACTGACAGGACTTTCCGGAGAACTCATGAAACAGATCACCGCGATCATCAAGCCGTTCAAGCTCGACGAGGTGCGCGAAGCGCTGGCCGAAGTGGGCGTCTCGGGCCTGACCGTCACCGAAGTCAAGGGCTTCGGCCGCCAGAAGGGCCACACCGAGCTCTACCGGGGCGCGGAGTACGTCGTCGACTTCCTGCCGAAGATCAAGGTCGAGGTCGTGCTCAACGATGACCAGGCCGAGCAGGCGATCGAGGCGATCACCAAGGCCGCGCGCACCGGCCGCATCGGCGACGGCAAGATCTTCGTGAGCGAGGTCGAGCAGGTGATCCGGATCCGCACCGGCGAGACCGGCGACAGCGCGATCTGAATCGCGCCCGCCCCGGGGCCTCTTCACAGACCTCGGCCGCCCGACGCGCCCGGTTCGCCCGGCGCGGCGCGGCGGGTCAGGCGGCGCAGCCCCCGCAGCAGCAGGCGGATCGCCAGCGCCGCGAGCACCACGAAGATCAGCAGCAGCCCCAGGAAGACCAGCGGCCAGCTGACCGCCAGCCAGGCGCCCAGCGGCACCAGCAGGTCTTCCGCCGAGGACACCAGCAGGTTCGAGAAGGGCTCGGGAGAGGTGTTGACCGCCGCCCGCGTGCCCGACTTCGCCAGGTGGGTCGTGGCGGTCAGCGTGCCGCCCAGCAGCGCGGCCGCCACCGCGACCGCGGCCCCCGAGTCGCCGAACACCGCGGCCGCCAGCGCCGCGCCGGCCGGGATTCGCACGAAGGTGTGCAGGCCGTCCCACAAGCTGTCGAGCAGCGGCAGCTTGTCGGCGAAGAGCTCGACCGCCGCCATGAAGGCCGCCGCGCCCAGGACCAGCGGGTGGGCGAGCACCTCCAGATGCGTCGGCAGGTCCCACCAGCCCAGCTTGTGTGCGAGGCCGAACAGGAAGACCACGGCGTAGAGCCGGATGCCGGCGCCCCAGGCCAGCGCGGCCGCGAGCGCGAGCTCGGGCAGCCATGGCGCCACGCCGGGCGGCAGCAGCTCGGAGATCACTGGACCCGCAGCAGCACGATCATCGCGCCGCTGCCGCCGTCGTTGGGGCGCGCCTCGCAGAAGGCCAGCACCTCTTCGCGCTGGGCCAGCCAGCGCGGCACCTTGCGCTTGAGCACCGGCTCCTTGCCGATCGAGCCCAGTCCCTTGCCGTGGATGATCCGCACGCAGCGGATCTCGTCGCGCACCGCCTGCGCCAGGAAGCCGACCAGCGCTTCGCGCGCTTCGTCGACCCGCAGGCCGTGCAGGTCGATCTGCATGCGCACCACCCATTCGCCGCGGCGCAGCCGGCGCACCACATCGGGCCCGATGCCGGCGCGGCGCCAGGAGAGCGTCTCGTCGGTGTCGAGGTAGCGCTCGATGTCGATCTCGTCCGACAGGGACTCCTCGAGCACCGCCTGCTCGTCGCGCATGCGCTGGACCGGCAGCGCCGGCGGCGCCGCGGGGCGGAGCTCGACGCGCCCGCTGGCGCGCAGCGGTGTCGCGCCGGCCATCTCGGCGCGAAACAGGTTGGNTCGGCCTGGCGCGCCCGCCGCGCCTGCTCGGCCAGCGATTCGCGCAGGCCGGCGAGCGCCTCCAGGCCCTCGAGCGGCGCATTCCGGCGCCCATCGCGCGCGCGGCGGCTCATCGCGACGGGCTCCGTGGCCGAGACGGGGTCGTGGCCCGAAGCCGACCTCAGTGGCCGGACTGGGCCTCGAGGTAGCGCTGCGCGTCGAGCGCGGCCATGCAGCCGGTGCCCGCGCTGGTGACCGCCTGCCGGTAGACGTGGTCCTGCACGTCGCCGGCGGCGAACACGCCGGGCACGCTGGTCGCGGTGGCCTGGCCGTTGAGCCCGCTCTTCGTGACGATGTAGCCGTTGGCCATTTCCAGCTGGCCGGCGAACAGCTCGGTGTTCGGCGAATGGCCGATCGCCACGAACACGCCGGTCAGCGGCAGGTCGGCGGTCTCGCCGCTGCGGTTGTCGCGGATCCGCACGCCGGTCACGCCGGTCGCGTCGCCGAGCACCTCGTCGAGCTCGTGGAACCAGCGCACCTCGGCCTTGCCCTCGCGCACCTTGTCCATCAGCTTGTCGATCAGGATGGGCTCGGCGCGGAACTTGTCGCGGCGATGGATCACCGTGACCTTGCGGGCGATGTTGGTCAGGTAGAGCGCCTCCTCGACCGCGGTGTTGCCCCCGCCGATCACGCAGACGTCCTGGTTGCGGTAGAAGAAGCCGTCGCAGGTGGCGCAGGCCGACACGCCCTTGCCCATGAAGGCCTGCTCCGAGGGCAGGCCCAGGTACTTGGCCGAGGCGCCGGTGGCGACGATCAGCGCATCGCAGGTGTACTCGCCGGCATCGCCGATCAGCCGCAGCGGACGCTCGTCGAGCTTCACCGTGTGGATGTGGTCGAAGATCATCTCGGTGCCGAAGCGCTCGGCGTGCTTCTGGAAGCGCGCCATCAGGTCCGGCCCCTGCACCCCGTCGGCATCGGCCGGCCAGTTGTCGACGTCGGTGGTCGTCATCAGCTGCCCGCCCTGGGCCAGGCCGGTGATCAGCACCGGATTCAGGTTGGCGCGGGCGGCATAGACCGCGGCGGTGTAGCCGGCGGGGCCGGAGCCGAGGATCAGGAGGCGGGCGTGACGGGGTGCGGACATGATCGGGAGGGCCTGGTTCGTCCCGGCCGGACCGTTCGTCGGTTCGGCGGCGGGCTGCGTTGCGAAAAACTCAAAAAATCATCGGCTTAGCGGGTCGTTTTTTGAGCGCTTTGTTAAATTCGGCACGACTAGGGCAGAATTATAGGGATTCCGGCCGCCGAGACGGCGGTCGAGCCCTGCAATCCGAGGTGGGTATGCGTCAGGAAGAAAACAAGCTTTTCCTGCGACGGATTCCGTTGCTGGCCACGCTGAGCGAGCAACAGCTCGACGCCCTGGCGGCGGGCAGCGCTCGCCGCAGCTTTCCGCGCGGTCGCACGATCGTCGCCGAAGGCGAGCCGTCGCAGTCGCTGTACATCCTGCTGTCCGGCCGGGCGAAGGTCCAGCGTTCCGACACGGAGGGCAAGGAGGTCATCCTCGCGGTGCTGGGCTCCGGCGACTGGTTCGGCGAGATGAGCATGATCGACGACGCGCCGCGCTCGGCCAGCGTGATCACGCTCGAGCCCTGCGAGTTCATGGCCATCGAGAAGGCCAGCTTCCGCAAGCTGCTCGCCGAGAGCCCCGAGGTCAGCATGGCGGTCATGCGCCAGCTGGTCGGCCGGCTGCGCGAGGCCGACCGCAAGATCGAGACGCTGGCGCTGCTCGACGTCTACGGCCGCGTCGCCCGGGTGCTGCTCGACTTCTCCGACGACATCAACGGCGAGCGGATCGTTCGCAACCGCCTGCCTCGCCAGGAGATCGCCAAGATGATCGGCGCCTCGCGCGAGATGGTGTCGCGGGTCATGAAGGGGCTCGAGACCGAGGGCTTCGTCGTGCCTTTGCCCGAAGGGCGGATGCTGCTGCGCGAAAAGCTCGGCTCCTACACTCACTGATCGTCGATGTCCCGTAGTTCAACGCTCTCCAATGGCGCGTCCCGCGCCTCGGCCTTCGTGCTGCCCGAAAGGGCGCTTCGCCTGGTGCAGGAAGCACGCTGGCTCGCGCTGGCCGTGCTCGCGCTGTTCCTGCTGCTGATCCTCGCCACCTATCACCCGGCCGATCCGGGCTGGTCGCACGCCGCGCCCGATCGCATCGTCCAGAACGCCGGGGGCAGGGTGGGCGCCTGGTTCGCCGACCTGCTGCTCTACCTGTTCGGGCTCAGCGCCTACCTGCTGGCGGGCGCGATGGGCGTGTCGGTCGTGCGCGGCATGGCCCGGCTGCGCGCCGCGGCCCGCGAGGCCGAAGCCCCGAAGAAACGCGCGCAGAAGCCCGACGAGCCGCTGCCGGGAAGCCGCTTCGCCTGGGAGCGCTGGCTCGGCTTCGCGATGCTGATGGTCGGCTGCGTGGCCCTCGAATCCGCCCGGCTGCACAGCATCGGCGCCGAGCTGCCGTTCGCGCCGGGCGGCGTGCTCGGCAGCATCGTGGCCACGCCGCTTCTCGACGCGCTGGGCGCGGTGGGCGGCACGCTGGCGCTGCTCGGCCTGATCGCCGCCGGCTTCAGCCTGTGGTCGGGCTGGTCCTGGCTCGCGATCTTCGAGCGGGTCGGCACCGCGATCGAGTGGCTGGCCCTGCGCGCGGTGCAGGCGGTCTC
>MEEC01000232.1 GCA_001724315.1 Lautropia sp. SCN 70-15
ATCGATTGACGATGAACCTGCATCGCATGCTTCGCCAGCGCGCCGACGAGGAGCGGCCGCTGCGCATCGGACTGATCGGCGCCGGCAAGTTCGGCTCGATGTACCTGTCGCAGGTCCGGCGCACGCCGGGCATGCACCTGGTCGGCGTCGCCGACCTGTCGCCGCCTCGCGCCAAGGCCTCGCTCAAGCGCGTCGGCTGGCCCGCCGCCGCGCTCGGCGCGCGCAGCCTGGCCGACGCCGCGAAGAAGGGCAGCACGCACGTCCACGACGACGCTTTCGCGATGATCGCGAGCCCGCACGTCGATGTGATCATCGACGCGACCGGCCATCCGGCGGCCGGCATCGCGCACGTGCTGGCCTGCTGCGAGCACGGCAAGCACATCGTGATGGTCAACGTCGAGGCCGATGCGCTGGCCGGCCCGCTGCTCGCCAGGAAGGCGCGCGAGGCCGGCATCGTCTATTCGCTCGCCTACGGCGACCAGCCCGCGCTGATCTGCGAGATGGTCGACTGGGCGCGCACCGCCGGCTTCGAGGTGGTGGCCGCCGGCAAGGGCACGAAGTACCTGCCCGAGTACCACGCGTCGACGCCGGCCACCGTGTGGCCGCACTACGGCATCAGCCCCGAAGACGCGAAGGCCGGCGGCATGAACCCGCAGATGTTCAACTCCTTCCTCGACGGCACGAAGTCGGCGATCGAGATGGCCGCAGTGGCCAACGCCACCGGCCTCACGCCCGCACCGCAGGGCCTCGAGTTCCCGCCTTGCGGCGTCGACGACCTGGCCCAGGTGCTTCGGCCGGCAAGCGACGGGGGCCGCCTGCACCATCGCGGCCAGGTCGAGGTGATCTCGAGCGTCGAGCGCGACGGCCGGCCGGTGTTCCGCGACCTGCGCTGGGGCGTCTACGTGACCTTTGCCGGCGACTCGGACTACGTCCGGCGTTGCTTCCGCGAATACGGGCTGGTCACCGACAAGTCGGGCAACTACACCGCGATGTACAAGCCCTACCACCTGATCGGGCTGGAACTCGGGATCTCGGTGGCCTCGGTGGGCCTGCGCAACGAGCCCACCGGCGCGCCGGAGGTGTGGCACGGCGACGTGGTGGCCACCGCCAAGCGCGACCTGAAGGCGGGCGAGACGCTCGACGGCGAGGGCGGGTTCACGGTGTACGGCAAGCTGATGCCCGCGACCGACTCGCTGGCCGTCGGCGGCCTGCCGCTGGGCCTGGCCCACGGCGTGAAGCTCAAGCGCGCGGTGAAGGCCGGCCAGCCGGTCCGCTGGACCGACGTGGCCTTCGACGCGAACGCGCCGGCGGTGAAGTTCCGGCGCGAGATGGAGCGGGTGTTCGCGAAAGGCAAGCGCCGCGCGAAGTGAGGAAGCCCGGCGGGCGGCCCGGCTCAGGCCGCCTTCGCCAGCGCGGCGATCTCGTCGAGCCGCTTGCGGTACTCGCGGCGCAGGCGCTCGACCAGCTCGCCCGCCGGCAGGATCTCCCGCACCGCCCCGATGCCCTGCCCCGCACCCCAGATCTGGCTCCAGGTCTTGGGCCTCTCGCGGTCGCTGCCGAAGTTCATCCGGTTCGCCCCCTCGCGGGCGAGCGCGTCGGGATCCAGCCCGGCTGCGACGATCGACGGCTTCAGGTAATTGCCGTGCACGCCCGAGAAGTAGTCGGTGTACAGGATGTCCTGGGCGCCGCTGTCGACGATCATCTGCTTGTACGCATCGGGGGCGTTCGCCTCCGTCGTCGCGATGAAGGGCGAACCGATGTAGGCGAGATCGGCCCCCATGGCCAGCGCCGCGACGATGGCATCGCCGCGCGCGATGCAGCCCGACAGCAGCAGCGGTCCGTCGAACCACTGGCGGATCTCCTGCACCAGCGCGAAGGGCGACTGCACGCCGGCGTGGCCGCCGGCGCCCGCGGCCACCGCGATCAGGCCATCGGCCCCCTTCTCGATCGCCTTGCGCGCGAAGCTGTCGTTGATGACGTCGTGCAGCACGATGCCGCCGTAGGAGTGCACCGCCTCGTTGACTTCGGGGCGCGCGCCCAGCGAGGTGATCACGATCGGCACCCGGTGCTTCACCAGCACCTCGATGTCGTGATCCAGCCGGTCGTTCGAGCGGTGGACGATCATGTTCACCGCATACGGCGCCGACGGCGCCTCCGGGTGCGCGCGGTCGTGCTCGGCCAGTTCGCGCTCGATGCGCTCGAGCCACTGCGCGAAGGCTTCCCTGGGCCGGGCGTTCAGCGCCGGGAAGGACCCGACGACGCCCGCCTTGCACTGCGCGATGACCAGTTCGGGATTCGAGACGATGAACATCGGCGAAGCGACGACGGGCAGGCGCAGGCGGTCGCGCAGGATCGGAGGAAGCGACATCGGTGACTCGACTGGAGGGTGAATCGGGCCCGAGATCTTAACCCCTGCGATCGCGAGCGCTTTACCCCTTCGATCGCGAGCGCTCAACTCTTTCGATCGCGAGCCGCCTGCGCGTCGGCCTGGCACTCGTAGAAGATCCGGGCAGTGCAGCGCGCGCAGATCTCGCGGTCGAGCTGCTCGTAGATCGTGGCGATCGCCTGGTCCTTGGTGCGGAACAGGTTGTGCTCGCCGATCTGCGCCAGCACGCCGCCGCGCGCCATCAGTTCCTGAGCATTGTGGCGCAGGCCGTGGATGTAGAGCCTGCCGCCCGTCGCGCGGCGGCGGATCGCCTCCTGCCCGAGCAGCGAGGCGCCGGCCACGTCGACGAAGTTCATGTTGCGGGCGAGCAGCAGCAGGTGCTTCTGGTCGGGGGAGATCTCGCGCAGGATGTCGAGGTGCGTCGCCACGTGATCGACCGCCCCGAAGTAGATCGAGCCCTCGATCGTGAGCATCTTGAGCTGCGGGCACTCCGGCCGTTCCGCATCGATCGGCACGAAGGCGCGCGCCGGATCGCGAACGTCGGGCACCTGGCTGCGCATGATCGGCCGCGAGGTGCGGTTGAGGTAGAAGACCAGCGACACCGCCACGCCGATCAGCACCGCGACATCGAGGCGTAGCACCAGCGTGGCGGCCGTGGTGATCAGCAGCACCCCGCCCTCGGAGCGGCTGGCCGCGAGCGTCTGCCTGATGCGCGACAGGTCGATCAGCGAGAGCGACGCGAGCAGCAGCACCGCGGCGATCGCGGGCGCCGGCAGCCAGCGCACCGCCGGCGCGAACAGCGCCACGATCGCCACGAGGATCAAGGCGGAGAACACCGCGGCCAGCGGGGTCGCCGCGCCGGCCTCGAAGTTGGGCCCCGAGCGGTTGACCGACGCGCTGGTCGGGAAGCCCGAGAAGAAGCCGGCGGCGATGTTCGACAGGCCCTGCCCGATGAACTCCTGGTTGCCGTCGATCCGCTGGCCCGAGCGCAGGGCCACGGCCCGGGCGATCGACACCGACTGGGTCAGCGCCACGATGGAAAGCGCCACCGCGAGCCCCGACAGCTCGCTGAGGCTGGCCAGGTCGTGGATCGGCCAGGAAAGCGGCGGCAGGCCCCGCGGGATCGCATCGAGGTAGCGCAGCCCGGCGGACGTCCCCGCGACGCGGGCCAGTCCCTCGAGCGCGAGCGCGCCCGCCGTGCCGGCCACCATCGCGATCACGATGTACGGCCAGCGCGGCCGCCANCGCCAGCGTGACGGCGGCCACGCCCAGCGCCCAGGGATTCGCATCGGGCAGGCTGGCGAGGAGATGGCCGAGCGCGCCGAGGAAGCCGCCGCCCGGCGCGCCCGGGAGCCCGAACAAGGCCGTCAGCTGGCTGGCCACGATCAGCAGGCCGGCCCCCGCCATGAAGCCGACGATCACCGGCTGCGAGATGAAGTTGACCAGCGTGCCGAGTCGCAGCACCCCGAGCAGCAGCATGAACACGCCCATCAGGAAGGCCAGCGTGAACGCGAGCTTCACGTACTCGGGGCTGCCCGGCGCGGCAAGCGGCGCGAGCGCCGCGAAGGTCATGATGGAGATCGCGTTCGTCGGGCCCGACACGGTGTGCAGCGAGGACCCGAACAGGGCGGCCACGGCGGTGGGCACCATTGCCGCGTACAGCCCGTACTGCGCCGGCAAGCCTGCCAGCGTGGCGAAGGCGATGCCCTGGGGCAGCACGACCAGCGCGCCGACCAGGCCCGCCAGCAGGTCGCGCGGCAGGCTGCCCCGGTCGACCCGATGCCACCACCGGATCGGCGGGAACAGCCGCGCGAGGAGCATGCGGCGGCTCACCCGCGAACCTCCGTGCCGCAACCGCCCGGGCGTCCGCTCGCGATGCGGTCGGCGAGGCGGCCATGCCGCTCGGTGCGCCGGGTCGCGCCGTCCTCGATCGCGTCGGCGCCGGCCCAGACCACGAGCGCGCTGCGTGCCCGCGTCGCCCCGGTGTAGAGCAGTTCGCGCGTGTTCAGGCCGTGTCCGGCGGGCGCCGGCACCAGCGCCACCGTGTCGAACTCGGAGCCCTGAGACTTGTGGACCGTGATCGCGAAGGCGTCTTCGTGCGCGGGCATCTGCCGCACCGGCTGCCAGCGCAAGGCGCCGCCGGCATCGAAGGCGACCGCCGGCGCGCCCGTCGGGTCGGGCAGGCAGATGCCTACATCGCCGTTGTACAGGCCGAGCTCGGGGCGGTTGCGGGTCACGATCACGATCCTTCCCGTATACCAGATGGCGCCGGGCGCCGCACCGACCCGGCGCCGGATCCGCGCGGCGACCGCGGCGTTGATCGCGACCGCCCCCAGCGGCCCTTCGCGCAGCGCGCAGAGCACGCGGTGCCTGTCGAAGGCCGCGACGATCCGCTCGGCTGGCTCGCCGCCGGCCAGCGCGGCAAGCGCCGGCGACCAGGCCGCCAGCGAGCGGTCGGCGATCGCGCCCGCCGAAGCGGGCCCCGGGACCGTCACCTCATTCGATCCCTTCGGTCCGTCCGGGCCGACGGGCATCGACGCCTCGGGCTGCTGCCAGCGGTCGCGCAGCCAGCCCGCGAAGGCCGCGAGCCCGGGCGCAGCCGACTGCCGATAGTTGCGCTGCAGGCGGACCACCGCCTGCAGCGGACTCGCGCAAGCCTCGGCGAACACCGCCCCGGCCTCGACCGAGGCGAGCTGGTCGCGATCGCCGGCGAGCACCAGCCGTCCGCCTTCGGGAATCGACTCGACCAGCGCGCGGGCCAGCTCGAGGTCCAGCATCGAGGCCTCGTCGACGATCAGCAGGTCGTGCCGGATCGCGCCGGGGGCCGGACCCGCCCTGTCGGCGCGCAAGCCCAGCAAGCGGTGCACTGTCATGCCGGAGACCGGCAGGCGGCCCGCCAGCGCATTGTCGGGGTCGAGCCGGGCGAGCTGCGCCGCCAGCGCCTGGGCGAGGCGTGCCGCCGCCTTGCCGGTCGGCGCGGCGATCGCGACGCGGGATTCGGGAGCGAGCCTCAGGAAGGCGACCAGGAGCCGAGCCATCGTCGTCGTCTTCCCGGTGCCCGGCCCGCCGGTCACGATTGCCAGCCTGCGAGAAAGCGCGGTGCGCACCGCCTCGCGCTGCAGCGGGTCGACCTCGCCTTGCGGCGCGACCGCGTCGAGCGTGGCCTCCACGCGGGACTCGTCGGCAAGCGGCGCCGGCGCATCGAGCGCCGCCAGCCGCGCGGCGAGCACCGACTCGGCGCGCCAGAGCCGCTGCAGGTAGAGCGCGTCGCCGTCGAGGACCAGCGGCGCGGCCGGCGGCTCGCCGCCCTCACGCTCGAGCGGATCGGGGACCGGCACGAAGGCGTGTCCGTCTGCCGCGGCGAGCCAGGCGCGGCGGGCCCACCGCTCTAGCAGGGCTTCGTCCTCGTTGCGAACCTCGTCGCGCTGCTCGCCATCGCCTTCGGGGCCCGCCGCGCGGTGAAGGCGCACGACCGCCCTCGCGAAGGCCTGGGCCACCTCCCCGCCGGGCACCCGCCTCGGCTCGCGCCCGATGCCGCCGGGACCGGCCGCTGCGCGACGGGGCTCGCGCGCGCCGCTCACCGTGCGCCTCCCGCGAGCAGTCGGTCGAGGCGCTCGATCAGGGCCCGGGAGGGCTTGCTCGCGTGCACGCCGGGCGTGGGCTCGCCCGCCGGCCCGGGCCTCACGCCGCGCAGGAAGACCCAGAAGGCGCCCCCGATGTCGCGGTCCCAGTCGTAGTCCGGCAGCCGAAGCCTCAGGAATCGGTGCAGCACCAGCAGGTAGAGGCATGCCTGCAGCGGGTAGGCGTGCTCGCGCATCGCCGCCTCGACGGCGGGCGGCTCGTAGTCGGCGAAGCGCCCGCCCAGCCGGTTGCTCTTCCAGTCGAGCACGTACCAGCGTCCGTCCTGCTCGAAGACCAGGTCGATGAAACCGCGCATGAATCCGCTCCAGCGCGAGCTCGCGACCCAGGCATCGAGCGGGTACTCGGCCGCGACCGCCTCGAGCAGGGCCCGGTCGTCGACGCCATCGCCGGGCAGCAGGAAGTCCATCTCTCGCACCAGCGACCCGGGCGCCACGGCGCGCAGGGACACCGAGCGGCCGTCCGGCGCTCGCAGGCCGGTGTCGAGCACCGCGTCCATCCAGTCGCCGACGCCGCTCGACAGCGAGGCGGCGAAGCCGGCCCGAGAGAGCTGCGCGGCGACCAGCCGGCGATCGAGCGGCGCATCGAGGGCGCAGTGCTCGAGGATGCCGTGCAGGCAGCTGCCGGCGCGCGCGCCGGCCGGGAAGGCGAAGCGGATGTCGGGCACCGGTTCGTCGCCGGGAACCTCGGCGACGGAATCGAACTGGTCATGGTCGGGACGCTCGTCGTCCTGCGCGGCCAGGCCCGCATCGGCCGCCTCCCCTTCGGCGATCCGCTGCGCGAGCGCGCTGAAGCTGGTGCGCAGCCACGGTGCCGGGATGCGCGCCCCGAAGGATCGCGCCTGCGGTTGCGGCACCGCCGACCGGGCCGCTTCGTCCGCGAG
>MEEC01000233.1 GCA_001724315.1 Lautropia sp. SCN 70-15
CGAGCACCTAGAATCTCGCCATGGAATCGACCGCCGCCTTCCCTCACTTCGCCGCCTTCGCCTCGTTCGCCGAAACTTCGCCGCTCCTGGCCGCGGTGCTGGCCGCCACCGTGGGGGGATTCCTGGCCACCACCGCAGGCGCCCTGCCCGCCCTGTTCGTGGGCAGCCTGTCGGAACGCACCGCCAATGCGATGCTGGCCTTCGCCGCGGGCGTGATGCTCGCGGCAACGGTGTTCTCGCTGCTGCTGCCCGGGTTGGAACTGGCCCAGCCGATGTTCGGCGGCCCGAAGCCCGGCGCCGCGGCCGTGGTGGCGGCGATGATGGCCGGCGGGCTGGCCATGTTCGCGATCCACCGCTTCCTGCCCCACGAGCACTTCGAGAAAGGGCACGAAGGTCCGGGCCGGCAGTCGCGGCTGGCGAGGGTCTGGCTCTTCGTGTTCGCGATCGCGGTCCACAACTTCCCCGAAGGCCTGTCGATGGGCGTGGGCGCGGCCAGCGGCGACGAGCGCATCGGGCTGGGCGTCACCCTGGGCATCGGCCTGCAGAACCTGCCCGAGGGGCTGGCCGTGGCGATGTCGCTGGCCGCCTTGGGCTACTCGCGCGCGCAGGCGCTCGGCGTGGCCGCGCTCACCGGCCTGATCGAGATCGCCGGCGCGCTGGCCGGCGCCGGCCTGCTGTCGATCTCGCAGGCGCTGCTGCCGCTGGCGCTGGCCTTCGCCGGCGGCACGATGCTCTTCGTGATCAGCGACGAGGTGATCCCCGAGACCCACCGCGCCGGCTTCGGCGACTCGGCCACCGCCTCGCTGTTCGTGGGCTTCGGGCTGATGTTCTTCCTGGACGTGGCGCTGGCCTGAGGCTGCTCGTGTCGTAGCGCTCCGTGCTACTCGTGCCTCAATGCCTCGATCGGCTGCAGCCGCGACGCCTTCCGGGCCGGCCAGAAGCCGAAGAAGATGCCGATCGCCGCAGCGAAGCCCACTGCCAGCACGATCGCGTCCACGCCGAGCAGCGTGCGCCAGCCGACGAACTCCGCCACCGCGATGGCCGCGCCGACGCCCAGCAGCGTGCCGAGCAGGCCGCCGATCACCGACAGCGTGGTGGCCTCGACCAGGAACTGCAGCAGGATGTCTCGCGCCCGCGCGCCCACCGCGCGGCGCAGGCCGATCTCGCGGGTGCGCTCGGTCACGCTGACCAGCATGATGTTCATGATGCCGATGCCGCCCACCAGCAGGCTCACGCCGGCGACCGCCGCGAGGAGCCAGGACAGGGTCCGGCTGGCCTCCTCGCGGGTCTCGGCGATCTCGGTCAGGTTGCGCATCCCGAAGTCGTCGTCCTGTCCCGGCTGCAGCCGGTGACGCTGGCGCAGCAGCGCGCGGATGCCTTCCATCGCGCCGGGCAGCGCCTCGGCGCTCGCCGCCTTGATGCTGATGGACCCGACCCGCTTCAGCCGCCCGGTGGGCTGGCCCTGGATCCGGTTGCGCATCGTGGAGATCGGCACCATGACCACGTCGTCCTGGTCGTTGCCCCAGGCGCTCTGCCCCTTGGGCGCGAGAACGCCGACCACCGTGACCGGCAGCCGCCCGATGCGCATCGGCCGGTCGATCGGATCGCTGTCGCCGAACAGCTCGCGCGCCACGGTGCTGCCGATGATCGCCACCTTGCCCGAGGCGCTGATCTCGCCCGGCTCGAAGGCCCTGCCCGCCGCCAGCACCCAGTCGCGCGCCTCGAGGTAATCGTTGGTGATGCCGTGAACGCTCGACTGCCAGTTGGTGTTGCCGACGATGATCTGCTGGTTGGCGCGCAGCAGCGGCGCGGCCAGTATCACTCCGGGCACTTCGCGGGCGATCGCCGTCGCGTCGTCTTCCGACAGGCTGGGCGCGGTGCTGGCGCCCAGGCGCAGGCCGCCGGTGCTGGCCGACGCGGGCCAGACCACGATCACGTTCGAGCCCAGCCCGCTCAGCTGCTCGGCCACGCTCTGCTGGGCGCCGCGCCCGATCGCGATCATTGCGATCACCGCGGCCACGCCGATCACGATGCCCAGCATCGTGAGCGCGGAGCGCAGCTTGTTGGTGGCCAGCGCCTTCAGCGCGATCGCCAGCGTGCCGAGAAAGCCCATCGCCTGATCCTGCCTCGCGCCCCGCGCGCCTCAGGCGGCGGCCAGCGCCACCGCGTCTTCCGGCGCGCGGCGCTCGTCGCGCTCGACGCGGCCGTCCCGAAAGCGCACGACGCGCGAGGCGAAACGCGCCACCTCGGCCTCGTGGGTCACGAAAACCACCGTCTGCCCCGCCCGGTTCAGCGACTGCAGCAGCGCCATCACCTCGAGCGAGGTGCGGGTGTCGAGCGCGCCGGTGGGCTCGTCGGCCAGCAGCAGCAGGGGAGCGTTGACCTGCGCGCGGGCGATCGCCACCCGCTCAGGCGGGACGCATGAGAGCGGGGCCGCGGTGTCGCGGTGTGCTCGAGCCGCTCGCCCAGCCCCACCTGCTCGAGGCACTCCCGCGCGCGGCGCTCCCGCTCGGTCCGGCCGATGCCGGCGTAGAGCAGGGGCAGCGCGACGTTCTCGAGCGCCCGGGTGCGCGCCAGCAGGTTGAATTGCTGGAACACGAAGCCGACGCTGCGATTGCGGATCGCGGCCAGCGCGTCGTCGGACAGGCCCGCCACTTCGTCGCCGGCCAGCCGGTAACTGCCGGAGTCGGGGACGTCCAGACAGCCCAGCATGTTCATGAAGGTCGACTTGCCCGACCCGGAGGGGCCCATGATCGCCACGCATTCCCCGCGCGCGATGTCCAGCGACACGCGATCGAGCGCGCGCACCTCGGTCTCGCCGATCCGGTAGGTCTTGACCAGCTCGCGGACCGCGATCAGCGGCGCGACCCCGGGCTTGCCCGCGCTGAGGGGATTCGCGCCCGCGCTGAGGGGATTCGCGCCCGCGCTCATCGAAACATGCGCAGCTCGCGCCGGCCTCGCGCTCCCGGGGGCGCCACCCCGACGATGACCTGCTGGCCCTCGGCCAGACCCGGCGCCGCCACCTCGGTGCTGGTGCCGTCGCCGAGCCCGACGCGCACCTCGACCGCTCTGGGCTCGCCGCCCTCGAGGAGCCAAAGGCGGCCCGGACGGCCGCGCTCGCCGGCGGACCCGGGGGCACTGCCCCCGCCCCCGGCCTGCGCTCGAGCGCCCTGCCCCGCGGACTGCGCGCCCTGGGCGCCCTGGGCGCCCGCGCGTCCATCGGGGCCTCGGCCCGGTCGGTGAGCCCGGCGATCCGCAGGCGCAGCGCGGCGTTGGGCACGGTGAGCACGTCCTCGCGCCGCTCGGAGACGATCCGCACGTTGGCGGTCATGCCGGGCAGCAGCAGGCCCTCGGCGTTGGAGAAGGTCACGATCACGTTGTAGGTGATCACGTTCTGCACGTTGGTGGCGGCCATCCGCAGTTGCGAGACCTTGCCTTCGAAGCGCCGCCCGGGATAGGCATCGACGGTGAAGCTCGCCTTCTGGCCCACCTCGATGCGGCCGATGTCGGTCTCGTCGATGCTGGTGTCGACCTGCATGTCGCGCAGGTTGCGGGCGATCACGAACAGTTCGGGCGCCTGCAGGCTCGCGGCCACCGTCTGGCCGGCATCGACCGAGCGCTTGATGACCACGCCGTCGACCGGGCTGCGTATCACGGTGCGGTCGAGGTCGACCCGCGCCGCGGCCACCGCCGCCTCGCGCTGCCTGACCACCGCCTCGGTGTTGCGCCGCTGGGCGATCGCGACCTCGATTGCCGCGCGGCCGGCCGACAGCTCCTGCTCCTGCGCGCGCACCAGCGAAGCGGCTTTCTCGGCCTCGGCCGGCGAGATGAAGCCTCGCTCGGCCAGGTCGCGCTTGCGCGCGAGATCACGCCGCGACTCGTCGAGGTTGACGTCGATCCGGGCCAGGTCGGCGCGGCGCGCCTCGATCTGGGCCTGCTGGACCGCCACCTGGGCGCGGGTCGCCACCAGGTCCGCCTCGGCCTGCGCCAGGCGATGCCTGAAGGTCTCCGGGTCGATGCGGGCGAGCACCTGCCCTGCCCGGACCTCGTCGTTGAAGTCCGCCAGCACCTGGCGGAGCTGGCCGGAGATCTGCGAGCCGACCGACACGCTGCCGACCGGATTGATCGTGCCCGATGCGCTGACCGTGGACACGATGTCGCCGCGGCCGACCGGCGCGGTGCGGTACTGCGGCGCTCCGTTGCCGTCTGCCTGCTGCCACCACCAAGCGGCGCCGCCGGCGAGCAGCAAGGCGGCGAGCCCCAGGCCGGCGATTCCCGTTCTTTTCATGGTCTGCGGTCGCGCGTCGAGGGGGCGGCTTACCCGAACATCAGCCTGCGAAGATCGCCGGGCAGGCGCTCGCCGCGCCAGGCCACGACCTGGTCGGGGCGGATCAGCGTGAAGCGCCGCGGATAAAGGTCGCGCAGGCCGGCGGCGCGCGCCTGGGCGGGGGCGATCCTCAGGTGCGCGAGGCCGGCCATGCCCTGCGCGAGCGGCGCATCGCCAGCAGGCTCGTCCGGCGCCAGTTCCAGCATGGTGAAGCCGAACCCGAAGCGGTCGAAGAGCGAGCCGCCGTCGGGCAGCCAGGCGTGCGGCGCGCGGCCGCCGGGAATCGAGCTGGGCTGGTAGACGTCGGCACGATCGGGCGGCGGCGCCTCGTCGTCGCGGGCCACGATCGGCGAGCCGTCGTAGCGGGTGCCGAAGGTGATGCCCGGGATGTTGAACTCGGCCTTCGCGTGGGCCAGCAGCCGTTCACCGGCCTGCCGGCGCAGGGCCTCGCCTTGCGATGTCTCGTCCTCGAGCCCCTCGGGCGGCACGAAGAGCCCGATGGAGTCGGCGAAGCCGCGCGCATAGCCGGTGTTGCGGATCGCGGCGGGGCGGCGCTCGGCCTCGTAGCTCTCGAGCAGCGAAGCGGGCGCGCCCTCGCGCAGCACCGCGGCGAGCTTCCAGCCCAGGTTCACCGCGTCCTCGACGCCGGTGTTGTAGCCCAGGCCGCCGGTGGGCGTGAACAGGTGGGCCGCGTCGCCAGCCAGGAACACGCGGCCCTCGCGCAGCCGCTCGGCCACCAGCACGTGCCCGGCCAGCCAGGAGGAACGCGACAGCAGGCTGAGCTCGCAGCGCGCGCCCAATGTCTCGAAGAACATGGCCTTCAGCGCCTCGTCGTCGATCACCTCGGGATCCTCGTCGCTGCGCAGCTGGGTGTGGAAGACGAAGGCGTCGACGCCGTCGATTGCGGCCATGAAGCTGCGACGGCCGGCGTTGAAGGTCCAGTACATCCAGGCCGGCGGCCGGCCGATCACCGCGTACAGGTCGGGCGAGCGGAAGTGCATCGCCATCATCCGGCCGCCCATGAAGTCCCGCCGGATGCCGGTCTCGCCGGTCCAGCCGATGCCGAGCGCCCGGCGCACGCCGCTGCGCGCGCCGTCGCAGCCGACCAGCCACTGCGCGCGCACCGGCTCGACGCCCGGATCGAGTTGGAGCATCACGCCGTCGTCTGCCTGCTCGAAGCCTGCCAGCCGGCAGCCGTAGCGCAGGTTCACCGAAGGCAGCTTCGCCGCCTCAGCGCGCAGCACCCGCTCGATGAACATCTGCGAGCCGCGATGCGGCAGCTCGGCCGCACTCCAGGAACCGCCCAGATTGCGCACCAGCACCCGGGCGTCGCGCGACGAGGGCAGCGCGAAGCGCGCCAGCTCGTGCCTGGCGTAGCGGGTGAAGTAGCAGATGTCGGTCGGGTAGTCGGGAGGCAGGCCGGTAACGCGGATCCGGTCGGCAAAGCCGAGCCGGCGGTAGTGCTCCATCGTGCGCGCCTGGGTGGCGTTGGCCTGCGGATGCGGCGAGGTGTCCGGCCGGTCGTTGACCAGCAGCGTTCGCACGCCGCGCCGGCCCAGCTCGATCGCGAGCATCAGCCCGACCGGGCCGCCGCCGGCGATCGCGACCTCGAAGGCCGGTTCGCTGGCCTTGTCCATCAGTCGCGGGCGCCCGGCAGCCGAACGCG
>MEEC01000234.1 GCA_001724315.1 Lautropia sp. SCN 70-15
CAGCTCGCGGTCCGTTTCGTCGATCGCGTGAACCCGGGCGGCCGCGCCGGCGTCTCCTGCTTCGGCCTCGAGCAGCGCGCGCAGCGCCGGCTCGCCGCCGTAGCGAAGCGTGGCGGCTGCCGAACGCACCAGGATCTCGGCGCGCGGCCCGGCCGACAGGGCCGGCTCCGGCCGGGGCTCGCGCTGCTGCTGGTACAGCCACACCCCGGTGCCCACGGCGATGCCCGCGGCGATCAGGGTGAGCCAGAAGCCGAGGAAGAGCTTCCAGAACAGGCCGGGGAAGCTCATTGCGGGCGCCTCACTCGGGATCCCGGACGAACTGGTAGCCGCGGCCGCGCACGGTCTCGATCCAGGAGCTGCCGTCGTCGCGCGGGCCGAGCTTCTGCCGCAGGCTGCTCACGTGCACGTCGATGCTGCGATCGAAGCGGCCGAGCGGCCGCCCGAGCGCCGTCTCGGACAGCTCGGCCTTGTCGACCACGCGGCCGGCGTTGCGGGCGAGGACCTCGAGCAGGCCGAACTCGGTGCCGGTCAGCGACAGCGGGGCATCGCGCCAGGTGGCGCGACGCGAGCCGGGCCAGAGCCGCAGCGGTCCGCTCGCGATCGGCCCGTCGGGCGCGCCCTCGCGCGGCGCGCTGCGCCGCAGGATCGCGCGCAGGCGCGCGGCCAGCTCCCGTGGCGTGCAGGGCTTGGGCACGTAGTCGTCGGCCCCGAGCTCGAGCCCGAGGATGCGATCGATGTCGTCGCCGCGCGCGGTGAGCATCAGCACCGGCACCGGGCTGCGCGCGCGGATGCGCCTGAGCGTCTCGATGCCGTCGATGCCGGGCATCATCACGTCGAGCACGACGATGTCGAACGGCTCGTCCAGCGCCCGGCGCGCGTGGGCGGTCTCGGCGTCGAAGCCCTCTCGGGTCAGGTACTCGGCCAGCATGGTCGAGAGCTCGACGTCGTCGTCGACGAGCAGGACTCTGGGTGGGGTCATCGGGGGATCTCTTTGCGCCGATGATAGCCGCGGCCCGCCGGGCGGCGCGCGGCCCCGCGACGCACTTTACGATCGTTTACACAACCCGAACCCCGGTTAACGAGGCGCCATCGCACGATGCGTCCGTGGCCGAAAGCGGGACGATCCTCTTCCCGCAAGGCCCCGGCGGCGCGGCTCCGGCCGGCGCCCCTCGATACCTTCGAAAGGAGATCAGACGATGAAGAAGCGACTTGTTGCCGGCCTGGCCCTCGCCGGCGCCTTTGCGGTTGCGGCCCCGGTGGTCGCCCATGCCTGGGGTGGCGGCGAGCGATGCGCCGACGGTCCGCGCGCGGGCATGATGCACAAGCACGGCCATCACCACGGCAAGCACGGCATGCACGGAGAACGCGGCATGTACGGCGAGCGCGGCATGCACGGCGATCGGATGGGCGGGCGGGGCTTCATGGGCGACCTGCAGCTGAGCGAGGAGCAGCGCGGCAAGCTGGCCGAACTGCGCAAGGCGAACGCGCCGGCCATGCAGGAGCAGGCGAAGGCCATGCGCGAAGCGCGCCGCGAGCTGCGCGCCCTGGGCTTCTCGGCCGACTACGACGAGGCCAAGGCGCGCGCGATCGCCGAGCGTGCCGCCAAGGCCTCCGCCGAGATGGCCGCCCAGCGTGCGAAGGCCGCCAACGATTTCTACCAGGTGCTCACGCCCGAGCAGCGGCAGAAGTTCAGCGAGCGGATGGCGCGCATGGAGGAGCGCAGGGCCGGCAAGCGTGAGGGCCGGCAAGGTCCCGCCGAACGCTCCGACCTCTACGGTCCCGACGCCGGTCCGCGCGTCTGAGTCCGCGGAGGGAGCCGCGGGCCGGGCGACCGGCCCGGCTCCGATCCCCGAAGGGCCGTTGCGGTACATTCCGCCGATGGCCCTTCGCTCCACGATCTACAAGGCCGCGTTGTCCATCGCCGACATGGACCGCGGCCATTATTCCGACCACGAGCTCACCGTCGCGCTGCATCCGTCCGAGACCGAGGAGCGGATGATGGTGCGCCTGCTCGCCTTCGCGCTGTTCGCCGACGAGGGCCTGGCCTTCGGCCGCGGGCTGTCCACCGACGACGAGCCCGACCTCTGGCAGCGCGACGACACCGGCGCGATCGTGCACTGGATCGACGTGGGCTGGCCCGACGAGCGCCGGATCCGGCGCGCCTGCGGCCGCGCCGAGCGGGTGTCGGTGCTCGCCTACGGCGGCGCCAAGACCGAGGTCTGGTGGTCGCAGAACGCCTCGGCGCTGGCGCGCAACGCCAACCTCGATGTCGCGTCGGTGCCGCGCGACGCGTCGGCTGCGCTGGCCGGCCTGGCGCGGCGCTCGATGCGCCTGAGCGTCAGCATCCAGGACGGCCGGATCTGGTTCGGCGACGACTCGGGCGGCGTCGATTTCGAGCTGCAGCGGCTGAAACCTGCCGCCTGAGCGCGCGCATCAGGCCGCGTGCCCTCAGCGCAGCCGCTTCGCGAAGGGCAGGGTGCTGGTCAGGCCGCCATCGACCGCGATCGCCTGGCCGTTCACGTACGAAGCGTCGTCGCTCGCCAGGAAGGCTGCCATGGCCGCGATCTCGTGCGGCAGGCCATAGCGGCGCAGCGGGTTCAGCTGCCCGAGCTTGTCCTCGCTGCCCCGCGCGCGGGCGTACTCGAAGACCGGCTTCGTCATCCCGGTCTCGATCAGTCCCGGGCACACCGCGTTGATCCGCACGCCGCTGCCCCACATCGAGTTCGCGGCCGTCTGCACCAGGCTGATCACGCCCGCCTTGCTGGCGCTGTAGGGGCTGCCGCCGGCGTTCGAGCGCAGGCCGGCCACCGAGGCGGTGCAGACGATCGCGCCGCGTCCCTGTTCGACCATGTGCCGCCCGGCATGCTTGATCGCCAGGAAGGGGCCGATCAGGTTGACCCGCAGGATCTCGGTCCAGAGGGAGACGTCCTGCTCGAACAGCGGCACGTCGCCGCCGCTGATGCCGGCGTTCGCGTAGACCACGTCGAGCCCGCCGAAGGCCTCGAGCGCGCGGGCGACATAGGCCTTCACCGAGGCCTCGTCGCCGGCGTCGGCGGCCATCGCGATCGCGTCGCCGCCTTCGGCCCGCACCATGGCGGCGGTCTCCTCGACCGCGTCGGCGCTGCGGTCGACCGCCAGGACTCGCGCGCCCTCTTGCGCGAAGCGCAAGGCGCTCGCCCTGCCGATGCCGCTGCCCGCGCCGGTCACGATCGCGCGCTTGCCTGCCAGCCTGCCCATGCCTGTCCTCCTTCGTGGTGTCGTCGAGACCCCATTCTGAACGATGCCCGTCATGTGCATTCCGTCCGGCACGCGTAAGATTGACGGATGCAAAACCCCACGAAACCAGGCCAGGCGCCGCTCGCCGAGGCCGACTACGACCGGCTCGACGGTCTGCTCGATTCACTGGGCAACGGCGACGCGATGATCGTCGAGGAGCTCGACGGCTTCCTGGCCGCGCTCGCCTGCGGCGCCGAAGTCGTGCCCCCCGAGGAATACCTTCCCGAGATCCTCGGTCTTCCCGACGACGCCGAGGGCGCCGGCAACGCGCCCGCGGAACTGCTCGAGCTGATCGAGCGGCATCGCCTGCAGGTCGAGGCGGCGCTGGCCGCGCAAGACTATGCGCCGGTGCTCGCCCACGACGAGCACGGCCACCCCGATGGCGTGGCCTGGGCCGTCGGCTTCCTGCGCGGCGTGGAAATGCGCCCCGAAGGCTGGGAGGCGATGATCGAGGAAGACGAGTTCTCCGATGCGCTCGATGCGGTGGAGACGCTCGCCGCCACGCTCGACGACGACGCGCCTGCGGCCGCCCGCAAGCTCGGCCGGCGCGAGCGCGATGCGCTGATCGACCAGATGATCGCCGACGTGGCCGACATCCACGAGTTCTTCAGGCCCTTCCGCAAGGCCGGCACCACGCCGCAGGCCATGCGGGTGGAGACCGTCCGTCGCGAGGGCCCCAAGGTGGGCCGCAACGATCCTTGCCCCTGCGGCAGCGGCAAGAAGTACAAGCTCTGTTGCGGTCGTCAGGCGGCCTGATCGGCGGCAGGCTCGCCCGATCGGGCCTCGGCGCGGTTGCGCACCAGCCTGATGTGGCTGCGCAGCGCGTACAGCGCGTCGGTGTGCGACAGCGGCACCGCGATCCGCTCGACCCGCGAGTCCAGCTCGTCGAGATCTCTCAGCAGCTCGACGCGGTCGCGGTCGCCGTCGGACAGCGCGTCCTCGATCCGGCGCAGCTGGCCGTACCAGCGGAAGATCCGCGAGCGCACGCGGAACTCGTAGAGCGGCGGCACGATCCGTGAAAGCGGGATCAGCACCGCGATGATCGAGACCAGCGCGAGCCACATCCGGTCGATCAGGTTGGCCAGCCAGAAGGGCAGGTAGCGCTGCAGCCAGGGCGTGCCCGACCGGAAGTAACGCTCGGCCTCGGCGGCCAGCGGCCACTCGAGCGAACGCTCCGACGGGAAATCGCCGCGCCGCTGGAACCAGCCGGAATCGCCGTGGATCGCCCGGGCGGCCTGCACGAAGAGCTGTCCGAGCGCCGGATGCAGGTCGGCGTGCGCGACCAGCATCGCGGTCGGCGCCACCAGCCGCACGTCGGCGGGCGGCACGTCGCTCGCCAGGTTGACCACGCCTCGCGGCAGCAGCACCGGGCTCAGGAAGGGAAAGCGCCGCGAGTAGGCCTCGGCCTGCGCCACGTCGAGCAGCCGTACGCCCGGCGTCTGCAGCAGCATCTGCACGATCGGCGCCTCGGGGGCCGAGGCGAAGGCCACCGCGTCGATCCGGCCGGCCAGCAGTTCGATGACCGCGGGCGTCTGGCCGAGCCGGTGGAGCGAGAGGTCGCCGTCGCGGATCCCGTTCGCCTCGAACAGGCGCCCGATCAGGTTCGGCACGCCGCTGCCCGGCGGGCCGATGTTCAGCTTCCAGCCGCGCAACTCGCCCAGGGTCTCCAGCCTGTCCTGGCGGAGCAGGCGTTTCGCGGAATCCTCGCGGTAGAACAGCCACAGCGGCTCGAAGAACAGGCTGCCCAGCGCGACCAGCCCGTCGCCCTTGGTTTCGCCCGGCGGCGGCTCGCGGGTGTCCGCGCCGCCCTGCACGAAGGCCAGCGAAACGCCGGAGGCGGGATCGCGCAGCAACTCGAGGTTCTCGGCCGCGCCCTGCGTCTCGCGCAGCACGACCTCGATGCCGTGGCGGGCGAGCCACGCGGCGTAGCGTCGGCCGAACTCGGCGTACGCGCCCTGCTGCGGGCCGGTGGCAAGGGTGACCGTGGCCGGCGGCGTGGGCTGCAGGAACCAGAAGGCGGCCCACAGCAGGCCGGCCGCGAGCAGCGCGAAGGGACCGAAGGTGAGCGCGAAGTCGCGCGCGTTGAGCAGGGCGTTTCGGAGGAACCTGGGCATGGGCACGATTATCGGGCCCGATTCGCCGCGGCGACCGATCCGTCGATGCGTCGGCCTAGAAAATCCGCTCGACGGCGAGCCGGGTCACTGCGCGCGTGCGCTGGCTGCGGCAGCCGGCGCGGTGGCCGCCGGCACCGATGCCGCCGGCTGCTGGGCGTCAGCCGCCGGAGCGATCGGCGCTACCGATTGCGCGGCGGCCTGCGCGGAAGCCGGCGCCTGCGGCGCGGCCTCGGTTTGGCCGATCGGCTTTTCGGCGCGCAGCGACTCGGAGGTGATCTCGATCCGAGGCGGCGTCGCGGCCGCCTCGTTCGAACGGGCAGGCGCAGCCGCGGACTCGCCTGCGGCGCCGGCCGGCCGCGCCGCCGGGTCGGGCGAAGCCGGCGCGGGTTGCGGTGCGGCGATCGGCTTGTCGGCGCGCAGCGATTCCGCGGTGACCTCGATCCGGGCTGCGGGCGCGGGCGCGGCGGGAGGCGTCGAAACCTTCGCCGCCGCCGGCGGCGTGGGGGGCGCGGCCTCGCGGGACTCCGGCGCCGCCAGACGGGTCTCCGCCGGCGCGGCCGACCCGGCCGTCGGTCCTTCGGCCTGCATCGAGATCACCAGCACGACCGATGCGAGCATGACCGAGACGACGACCGCGGCGGCCAGCACGTAGCCCAGGAAGGCGATCCAGTCGCGCCAGTCGATGGTCGGTTGAGCAGTTCCCTCGGTCGTCGGCATGAGCTTCCCTTGGCGCGGCACGGCATGTGCGATAGCGTGCATTGGACGGGTCCGCTGCGTCAGCCGCGAGGCGCGAACCGGATCGAAAGGGAACCGATTCGGGCAAAGGAGGGGCAGCCTCGGCGCCGCGTGCGCCGAACCCCCTTGCGGGAGCCGGAATGGCGCGGGTTTGCGATAAAGTGCCGTCCATGGCACGCCGCATTGCAGTCATTGAAGACGAACCCGCGATCCGCGACAACCTGCGTGATGCGCTGGCGCGACAGGGTTTCGAGGTCTCCACCTTCGGCAACCGCCCCGAAGCCCAGCAGGCCATGCAGATCCGCCTGCCCGACATGGCGATCATCGACATCGGCCTGGGCGACGAGCCCGACGGCGGTTTCGAGCTCTGCCGCTGGCTGCGCGAGAAGGCGCCCGCCCTGCCCATCCTGATGCTGTCGGCGCGCGACTCCGAGATCGACATCGTGTCCGGGTTGCGGCTGGGCGCCGACGACTACGTCACCAAGAACGTGAGCCTGCCGCACCTGCTGGCCCGGGTCACCGCGCTGTTCCGTCGCGCCGACGCGGTCGCGCAGCCCTCGCAGCAGGGCGAGCCCATGATCCGGGGCCCGCTGCGCCTCGACGTCGCCCGCTTCGAGGCCACCTGGCGCGGCGAGCCGGTCGCGCTCACCGTCACCGAGTTCTGGATGCTGCACGCGCTGGCCATGCACCCCGGCCATGTCCGTGATCGCGAGGCGCTGATGCGCGAGGCCAACCTGGTCGTCGACGACCAGACGGTCACCTCCTACGTGAAGCGCCTGCGCCGCAAGTTCGAGGCGATCGACAAGGACTTCGACGCGATCGAAACGGTCTACGGGCTCGGCTACCGTTTCCTGGTCCGCGAGTAGACCGGGGCCGCCTTGCCCGAGCCACGGCGCGCCGAGCCGATGCCCGAAGCGGCCCGCCCCCGCCGCTGGCGCCTGCCGCTGGGCCTGCGCTTCACGCTGGTCCTGTCGCTGATCCCGCTGCTGGTCCTGCCGCTGATCGGGCTTCGCTTCGTCGAGGTCATGACGGAGCTGGCGCGCAACGAGCGTCTCGAGAACCTGGCGCTGGCGGCACGAAATCTCTCGGCCTCGCTGCACGAGCGGCCCGAGCTCTTCTCCTCGCCCGAGGCGGCGCGCCGCGCCGATGCGGTCCGCCTGCTTGCGGTCGGGCTGCTCGCGGAAGTCAACGTGGACCAGCGCGATCGCGAGTGGGCCGGCATGCCGAGCCGCCTTCTGACCGAACCCGACGCCGGCGACGGCCGCTCGCCGACCCTGCGCGTGCGCCTGTCGGCGGCGCGCGCGCAGGAGCACCCCGGCAAGCTGTACCTGCTGGTGGACGCCGACGACGAGCGCCTGGTGCTGCCCGAGGTCCGCGACGGCGTGGCCAAACCCGGCGACGAGGTCATCGTCTCGGTGGGCGAGCGCGCCGGGGAGATGCGCGACATCAAGGTCCAGCCGGTCGAGCGCACGGGCGGCTGGCGGGCCGAGATCGAGCTCGACCCCGAGCCGCCGCTGCTGCGCATCCGGGTCGTCGACGTCGACTACCTGGGGTCGCGGAAGGTCGAGGGGCGGCTCGATTCGGGCATGCTCGCGCCGGCCCGGGCGCTGGGCGACGTGCTCCCGGACGATCCCCGGGTGCCCCTGTGGAGCAATGCGATCCGCTCGCTGGCGCGGGCGTCGGGCAGGGTGTCGGTCTACGATGCCTCGGGCGAACTGCTCGCGCAGACCGGCCAGCTCACCGGCGGCGAGCTTCCCGACCGCGGCTGGCAGGCGCGGCTCGCCAGGATGCTGCTGGCCGGCGCCGACCTGCTGCGACCGGCCGCGCCGAAGCTCGCCACCGGCGACGGCGGCGAGACCGGCAATGGCGTGGCGGCGACCGACACGCCTGCGCTGACCCGGGCCTTGACCGGCCTGCCCGCGCAGCAGGCCGAGCGCCTGGCCGGCGCGTCGGGGGTGCCGGCCTGGCTGCTCACCAGCACGCACCCGGTGTGGGTCGGCGACCGGGTGGTCGGCGCGCTGGCCATCGAGGAGAACACCGCCTCGCGGCTCTCGTTCGGGCAGGCCGCGATCGAGCGGCTGGCGCTGCTGGCCGCCCTGGCGCTCGCGGCCAGCGCCGGCGCCCTGCTGCTGGTGGCGTCGATCACCGTGGGCCGGATCGTGCGGCTGCGCCGGCAGGCCGAGCGCGCGATCGACTCCCGCGGGCGGGTGGTGGGCCGGATCGAGCCCGGCCCGATCGGCGACGAGATCGGCGCGCTGGCCGAAAGCCATGCCCAGGTTCTCGAGCGCCTGGGCCAGCACCAGCAGTACCTCGGCAACCTGCGCAGCAGGCTGGTGCACGAGCTGCGCACGCCGATCATGGTGGTCCGGTCCTCGCTCGACAACCTGGCAGCCGAGACCGACGAGGCGCGCCGCGCCGCCTACCTCGAGCGCGTGCGCGAAGGCGCGCAGCGGCTCGAACGGATCGTCGCCAGCATGGGCGAGGCCTCCAGCCTGGAGTCGATGCTCGCGCAGAGCGAGCTCGAGCAGGTGGATCTCGGCGAGCTGATCCGCAGCTGCGCCGACGGCTATCGAAGCGCCTTCGGCGTGCCGATCGAGGTGGACTGCGAAGCCGCCGACACCCGCTGCGCGGTGGTGCCCGAGGCGATCGCGCAGGCGCTCGACAAGCTGGTCTCGAACGCGGCGGATTTCGCGGTCAAGGACACGCCGATCCGGATCGGGCTCGCGCGCGAGGGCGGGCGCGCGCCGGCCTGGAAGATCGTGGTCGCGAACCAGGGTCCGGCACTGCCCGCCACCATGCGCGACAGCCTGTTCGACTCGATGGTCTCGGTGCGGGTGGGCGCCGGCCGCGGCAGCGCCCACCTGGGCATGGGGCTCTACCTGGTGCGGCTGGTCGCGGAATTCCACGGCGGCCGCGCGTTCGCCCGCGACATCGAGGGCGGCGTCGAGGTCGGCTTCACGATCGCTGCAGGCCGCTGAGGGCCTTCACCACGCGGGCCGCGAAGCCGTCGATCTTCGCGCCCTCGATCCAGCGCACCACGGCCACCAGCCGCCGCTCGGGGTCGACCCAGGTGACCGACGAACCGGCGCCCAGCGCGAAGAAGCCGCGGCCGCCCGCCGACGGAAACACGTCCTGCGTGCCGTTGAGCCAGACCAGCATGCCGTAGAAGGGCGCGAGCGGGCAGGGCGTGCGCATCCGCTCGATCCACGCCTGCGACAGCACGCGTTGTCCGTTGGCAGTGCCGCCATCGGCGAGCATCTGGCCGATCAGGGCCTGGTCGTGCGCGCTGATCGAGATGCCGCCGCCCCAGTGGCTACCGCCCGGCACCGACTGGACGCGCTTGCCGTCGATCTCGACCCAGGAGTTCTCGTAGCCTACCCAGCGCCAGGGATCGCGGGCGCCCACCGGCCTGAGCACCGCCTCTTCGAAGACCTCGGGCAGCGGCCGGCGGAACAGGTGCAGCAGCGCGAGCGACAGCTGGTTGATCCGCACGTCGTTGTACTCCCAGAAGGTGCCCGGCGCCTGCAGCGGGCGCGGATCGCCCTTGCGTCCCGCGGGCGCGACCTTCTGGTATTCGACGACCCGGTAGCGGTCGACCTGGTCGGGCACGCCGAAGGATTCGCCCTGCCATTCGCTGGTCTGCTGAAGCAGATGGGTCCAGGTGACTTCGCGGTTGGGGCCCTCGTCGAAGCCGATGCCGGGCACGCGCAGCCGGGCGGGCTCGTCGGGGTCGGGCAGCAGCCCGCGGTCGACGGCGATGCCGGCCAGCAGCGCCAGGTAGGTCTTGGCGACACTGAAGGTCAGGTCGGCGCGATGCGGCTCGCCCCAGCTCGCGACTTCGCGGCCGTCGAGCCGGATCACCCCCGACACCGGGCCCCGGTCGTGCAGCGGCCCGAGCGCGCGGTTCCAGGGCGCGGGGTCGAGGTGATGGATGCCGAAGTTGCCGCCGACCTCGCGGCTCCACGGGGTTTCACTGGCGATCGCGTAGGCGATCGCCTCGTCGAAGGCGTTTGCGGGGGGAAGCGGTCCGGAGGTCGTCATCGTGGTCCTGGCAGGGTCTGCGGTCTCGAAAAACGGCGCTGCGGGGTGGCTCCCGCGGGCGCGTAGGGGGAGATCGTAATTGACAAGGGCAATCCGGACTGACAATGTCCGCCCCTCGCCCAGCGTCGCGCGCCGCCTGCCGGACTTGCCGGCGGCGCCGTGCGCTAACATTGGGCCCGTCCGATCCGGAGGAGACACCATGAAGAAGCTCAAACTGCTTGCCGGCGCGCTCGCGCTGGCCATCCTGCCTGCCGTGCCCGTTGCGGCCCAGGAGATCAAGATTTCCCACCAGTGGAAGGCCAACGTGGACGGCCGCGACCGCGCCACGCGCGTCTTCGTCGACGAGGTCCGCAAGAAGGACCCGAACATCAAGTTCCGGATCTATCCGGCCCAGTCGCTCGGCATCAAGCCGGTGGCCCAGTTCGAGGCACTGCAGAACGGCACGCTCGAGATGGCCGTGTTCCCGATGTCCTACGCGGTCGGCAAGGCGCAGGAGTTCTCGATCACGATCATGCCCGGCACGATCTCGAACCTCGATCACGCGATGCGGATGAAGGGCACGCCCTTCCACCAGAAGCTGCAGGCCCTCGCCCACAAGCACGGCGTGCACATCGTCACCTGGTGGTGGACGCCCGGCGGCTTCGCATCGAAGGACCGTCCGATCGGCGGCCCGGACACCGTTTCCGGCCTGAAGATGCGCGCGGCCGACCCGACCTTCGAGCTGATGCTGAAAGAGGCCGGCTCGTCGGTCATCAACATGCCGTCCAGCGAGATCTACCCCGCGCTGCAGTCGGGCGTCCTGAACGCCACGCTGACCTCGGCCGAGACCTTCGTCAGCATGCGGCTCTACGAGCAGACCAACAACGCGACCGTCGGCGGCGACTACAACCTGTGGATGCTGCTGCAGCCGCTGGTCATGTCCAAGCAGCACTGGGACAAGCTCACGCCCGCGCAGCAGAAGATCTTCGAGGAAGCGGCCAACAAGAGCGACGAGTTCTTCCTGGGCCTGCAGCGCGAGGCGACCGACAAGATGAAGGAAGCCTACGAGAAGGCCGGCGCCAAGGTCCGCCAGATGACCAAGGAAGAGTTCGACGCCTGGCTGGCGCTGGCGAAGAAGACTTCCTGGCCCGACTTCGCCGCCAAGTCGCCCGAAGCCAAGGAGCTGCTCGACGCGCTCCTCGCGGTGAAGTGAGGCCCGGACGGAACTGACCGAAGGAAGGGCGTCGCCATGAAGGGCTTCGTCAGTACCATGGACCGGATCGCGATCGCCGCTGCGGCGGTCGCGGCCGTGCTCCTTGCAGCGGCGGCGCTGCTGATCACCTGGATGGTGATCTGGCGCTCCATGGGCAACTCCGCCTGGTGGGAGATCGAGGCCGCGGTCTACCTGATGGTGATGAGCCTGTTCCTGGCGTCGCCCTACACGCTCAAGACCAACGGCCACGTGGGCGTCGACCTGCTCGCCCACTATCTGCCTCCGGAGAAGGCGCGCCGCCTGCAGGTCGCGGTGGCCTGGGTCGGCCTCGCGACCTGCATCTACCTGGCCTGGGCCACCGGCGTGTTCACGTTCGAGGCCTTCGAGCGCGGCGACCGCACCGAGAGCACCTGGGCGCCGCTCAAGTGGCCGCTCTACCTGGCGATGCCGGTCGGCTTCGTGTTGACCGCGTTGCAGTACGTCGCCGAGATCTACCGCCCCGTTCCCGGCGCCGCCCCGGAGTCCGCAGCATGAGCGAAGTCCAGATCGGGCTTGCAATCGTCGTCATCACCCTCGCGGTCCTGTTCTCGGGCCTGCCCATCGCCTGGGGCCTGATCCTCGTGGCGGTGGGCTTCATGCTCGTGTTCGAGGGACCGGGGAGCCTGGCGAACCTGCCGGTGCTGATGATCGACGAGCTGGCGTCCTTCGCGCTGCTCACCATCCCGCTGTTCGTCCTGCTCGGTGCGGCGGTCGGCGGCACCGCGGCGGGACGGGACCTGTACGAATCGGTGCACCGCTGGCTCGACCGGGTCCCCGGCGGGCTGGTGATCGCCAACATCCTGTCCTGCGGCGTGTTCTCGGCGATCTGCGGTTCCAGTCCGGCCACCGCCGCCGCGATCGGCAAGGCCGGCGTGCCGGAGATGATCCGGCGCGGCGTGCCCGAGGGGTTGGCGGCCGGCTCCGTGTGCGCAGGCGGCACGCTGGGCATCCTGATCCCGCCGTCGATCACGATGATCCTGTACGGGATCGCGACCGAGACCTCGATCGGCCGGCTGTTCCTGGCGGGCGTGGTGCCCGGCATCCTGCTGGTGGTCATGTTCTCGATCTACGCCTGGCTGGTCACGCTGCGCGAGCAGCGGCGCATCGCGGTCGGCGACATCCCCCGCTACACGCTGGCCCAGAAGATGGAAGGGCTGGGCCGGGTCGCGCCCTTCATCGGCATCGTGGTCGCGATCGGCTACGCGATGTACGGCGGCCTGGCCACGCCCTCCGAGGTGGCCGCCATCGCGGCGGTGCTCGCGCTGGCGCTGGTGATGATCATCTACCGCGCCTGGCGGATGGGCGACCTGTGGCCGATCTTCCGCGAAACCGTGCGCGAGTCGACGATGATCCTGATGATCATCGGCGCCGCGGCGGTGTTCTCGTACATGATGTCGCTGCTGTACGTGACCCAGACCGCGGCGCAGTGGCTGGTCGACCTGAACCTGAACCGCTGGGTGCTGATGGCGGCCATCAACGTGTTCCTGCTGGTGGCCGGCTGCTTCCTGCCCCCGGTGGCGATCATCCTGATGGTGATGCCCATCCTGACCCCGGTGCTCGAGGCGAACGGCTTCGACCTGATCTGGTTCGCGGTCATCATGACGATCAACCTCGAGGTCGGCCTGATCACGCCGCCGGTCGGCCTGAACCTCTATGTGCTCAAGGGCGTGGCACCGCAGATCTCGCTGCCGACCATCCTGTGGGGCTCGATGCCCTTCGTGATCCTGATGCTGCTGTCGATCGTGCTCCTGTCGATCGTTCCCGACATCGCGCTCTGGCTGCCGAACAAGATGATGGGGGCGGGCTGAGCGCCTCATGAACGAGATCGTCGCCCTCGACGCCCTGGCCCTGTCGCGAAGCATCCGGGCGCGCGAGGTCTCCTGCCGGGAGGTGATGCGCGCGTATCTGGAGCGCATCGCGCGGGTCAATCCCGGCCTGAACGCCATCGTGTCGATGGAGCCCGAGCAATCGCTGCTCGCCCAGGCGGACGCCTGCGACGCGATGCTGGCCCGCGGCGAGTGGCTGGGCTGGATGCACGGGATGCCGCAGGCCCCGAAGGATCTCGCCCAGACCCGCGGCCTGCGCACCACCTGGGGCTCGCCGATCTTCCGCGACTTCGTGCCGGATCAGGACGCCGCGATCGTCGAGAGGGTGCGCGCCGCCGGCGCGATCCTGGTGGGCAAGACCAACGTGCCCGAGTTCGGGCTCGGCTCGCAGACCTTCAACGAGGTGTTCGGGCCCACGCTCAATCCCTGGAACACGTCGAAGACGGCCGGCGGCTCGAGCGGCGGGGCGGCGGCCGCGCTGGCCGCGCGCATGCTGCCGGTGGCCGACGGCAGCGACATGATGGGCTCGCTGCGCAATCCGGCGGCCTTCTGCAACGTCTACGGTTTCCGGCCCTCGCGCGGGCGGGTGCCGAACACGCTTGCGCCCGACGCCTTCAGCCAGCAGCTGGCTACCGACGGCCCGATGGGCCGCAGCGTGGCCGACCTGGCGATGCTGCTCGCCACCCAGGCCGGCTACGACGCGCGCGCCCCGCTGTCGCTCGGCGACGATCCTTCGGTCTTCGCGCAGCCGCTCGGGCGCGACTTCAGCGGCGCGCGGATCGGCTGGCTCGGCGACCTGGGCGGCTACCTTCCCTTCGAGCCGGGCGTGCTCGAGCTCTGTCGCAGCGCGCTGAAGGTGTTCGAGACCCTCGGCTGCCGCGTGGACGAAGCGCGCGTCGACTTCGCGCCCGAGCGGATGTGGCGGACCTGGCTCGCCTGGCGGCGCTTCCTGGTGAGCGGCTCGCTGGTCGCGCACTACCAGGACCCCAGGCGGCGCCCGCTGCTCAAGCCCGAGGCCGTCTGGGAGATCGAGCAGGGCCTGGCCACCAGCGCCCTCGACGTGCACGATGCCTCGGTCGATCGCACCGCGCTCTACCGGGCGGTGCTGGCCGCCTTCGAGCACTTCGACTTCCTGGTGCTGCCCACCGCCCAGGTCTTCCCGTTCGACGTGACCCAGCGCTGGCCGAAGTCGATCGCCGGACGCGAGATGGACACCTATCATCGCTGGATGGAAGTGGTGATCCTGCCCACGCTCACCGGTTGTCCGGCGCTGTCGGTGCCGGCCGGCTTCGCGAGCGAGGGCGAGCCCGCGGGGCTGCCGATGGGCATCCAGATCGTGGGCCGGCCGCGCGACGACCTGTCGGTGCTGCAACTCGGCCACGCCTGGGACCGCGCCACCGATTGGGCGCGGCGCGTGCCCCCGGAGCCCCCTCAGGCAGCCTGAGCAATGGCCGAGTTCGAGCGCCGAGTGCTGATCGTCGACGACGACGAGCTCAATCGCCTGTTGCTCGAACACATGGTCCGCCAGCTGGGCCTGCAGCCGCTGTCGGCGACCGATGGCGAGACCGCGGTGCAGGCCTGCGCCGCCCAGCGTTTCGCCCTGATCATGATGGACCGGCGCATGCCGGGCCTGGACGGCTACGAGGCGCTGGCCCGGATACGCGAGGTCGAGGCGGCGGCAGGCCGATCGCCGGTGCCGGCGATCCTCTTGTCCGGCGACCTGGACCGGCCCGGCGACGCGTCGCCGGTCGAGGCCGGCTTCGTCGGGGCGCTGCTCAAGCCCTTCCGCCTCGATGACCTCTCCACGCTGGTCGCGCGGGTGCTGGGCGACTGAAGGCCGCCGGACGGGCCCGGCGCCGCGCCGGACCTGCGTCCCCAGGCCGCCAGCGGCTGCGCCCCCTCAGGCGGCCAGCGGCTTGTAGCGGATCCGCTCGGGCTTGTCCGCGTCGTCGCCCAGGCGGCGACGGCGGTCGGCCAGGTAGTCGGCGTAGTTGCCCTCGAACCAGACGACCTGGCTGTTGCCCTCGAAGGCCAGGATGTGCGTGGCCACCCGGTCGAGGAACCAGCGGTCGTGCGAGATCACCACCGCGCAGCCGGGGAAGTCGAGCAGCGCCTGCTCGAGCGCGCGCAGGGTTTCCACGTCGAGGTCGTTGGTCGGCTCGTCGAGCAGCAGCAGGTTGCCGCCCGCGCGCAGCGTCTTGGCCAGGTGCAGGCGGTTGCGCTCGCCGCCCGACAGTTCGCCGATGATCTTCTGCTGGTCGCCGCCCTTGAAGTTGAAGCGGGCCGCGTAGGCGCGGGCCGGCGTGGAGTAGCTGCCGACCTGGATGATGTCCTGGCCCTCGGAAATCTCCTCGAACACCGTCTTCTTCGGGTCGAGCGCGTCGCGGCTCTGGTCGACCCAGGCGGGCTTCACCGTGTCGCCGATTCGCAGCGTGCCGGCGTCGGGCTGCTCGCGGCCCATCAGCATCCGGAACATCGTGGTCTTGCCGGCGCCGTTGGGGCCGATCACGCCGACGATGCCGCCCGGCGGCAGCTTGAACGACAGGCTGTCGAACAGCAGCTTGTCGCCGAAGCCCTTGCGCAGGTTCTCGGCCTCGACGACCAGGCCCCCCAGCCGCGGACCGGGCGGGATGTAGATCTCGTTGGTCTCGTTGCGCTTCTGGGTCTCCGCCGAGGCCAGTTCGTCGAAGCGCGCGAGCCTGGCCTTGCTCTTGGCCTGGCGGCCCTTCGGATTGGCGCGCACCCAGTCGAGCTCTTCCTTCATCGCCTTGATGCGGGCCGCTTCCTGCTTCGCCTCGAGCTCCAGGCGCTGCTCCTTCTGTTCGAGCCACGAGGAGTAGTTGCCCTGCCAGGGGATGCCGTGCCCGCGGTCGAGCTCGAGGATCCAGCCGGCCACGTTGTCGAGGAAGTAGCGGTCGTGGGTGACCGCGATCACGGTGCCCGGGAAGCGCTCGAGGAACTGCTCGAGCCACTGCACCGACAGCGCGTCGAGGTGGTTGGTCGGCTCGTCGAGCAGCAGCATGTCGGGCTCGGAGAGCAGCAGGCGACACAAGGCCACCCGGCGGCGCTCGCCGCCCGAGAGCTTGGTGACGTCGGCGTCCCAGGGCGGCAGGCGCAGCGCGTCGGCGGCGACCTCGAGCTTGCGCTCGATCTCCCAGCCGCCGACCGCGTCGATCTTCGACTGCAGCTCGCCCTGGCGCTCGAGCAGGCGGTTCATCTCGTCGTCGTCCATCGGCTCGGCGAAGCGCTCGCTGATCTCGTTGAACTCCTTGACCAGCGCGATCGTCTCGCCGAGGCCTTCCTCGACGTTGCCGCGCACGTCCTTGGCCGGATCGAGTTGCGGCTCCTGGGGCAGGTAGCCGATGCGGATGCCGGGCATCGGCACCGCCTCGCCCTCGTACTCGCGGTCCACGCCGGCCATGATCCGCAGCAGCGTGGACTTGCCCGAGCCGTTCAGGCCGAGCACGCCGATCTTGGCGCCGGGGAAGAAGGACAGCGAGATGTCCTTCAGGATCTGTCGCTTGGGGGGCACGATCTTGCCCACCCGGTTCATCGTGTAGACGTATTGGGCCATGTGTCTGTGAGAGTCTCTTCTGGGTGCAGCCTGATATCGGATTCGGGGGAGCGCGGGGCCCCGCGCGATGCGCGCGGCCGGCGGCTCAGAGGATGTCCAGCACGCGCTCGGGCGGCCTGCCGATCACCGCGCGCTTGCCGCGAACGAAGATCGGCCGCTCGATCAGCCGCGGGTGCGCGACCATCGCGGCGATCAGTGCCTCGTCGTCGAGCGCGGGGTCGGCGAGTCCCAGTGTCTTGTACTCGTCCTCGCCGGCGCGAAGCAGCGCGCGGGCCGGCAGTCCGAGCTTGCCGAGCAGCGCGCGCAGCGTGTCGGCGTCCGGTGGCTCGTCGAGATAGCGAACGATCGTCGGCTCGATGCCGCGAGCGGCGAGCAGGTCCAGAGCGGCTCGCGACTTCGAGCAGCGGGGGTTGTGGAAGAGGACGGCTTCGGGCATTCGGGCGGGCAGTCGGTTCAGGATTCGTCGAGCAGGAACTGCGCGGTGCGCCGGAACTCCATTCGCGACAGCATGCGCGAGCGCATGTTGGCGCCGAACTGGAGCGCGAACCAGCGCTCGCGGGGGTGCAGCCAGACCACGGTGCCGCAGATGCCGAACCAGGTCAGCTCGCCGGCGGTGGACGGCGTCGCGCTGGCACCCCAGTCCAGTCGCACCGCCAGCCCGAGCCCGAAGCCGAAGCCCGGCCCGGTGAAGCCGACCGGCCCGGGATTCAGCGCGTCGAGCTGGTTGGCGAACATTTGCTGCAGCGTGGCTTCCGATAGGAAGCGCCGGCCTGCGGCCTGGCCGCCGCCGACCAGCATCCGCGCGAAGCGCGCGTAGTCGGCCACGGTGGACACCAGGCCGCCGCCGCCGCTCTGCATCGGCGTGCCCATCCTCTGGCCCAGCGCGTACTTGTCCGAGAATCCATGCCACAGGCGGTCCTCGGCATGGGCCCGCGCGAAGCGGCCCGCGGCGGCCTCCGGGACCGAGAAGCCGGTGTCGTTCATCCCGAGGGGATCGAACAGGGCCTCGCGCAGCGCGTCGCCCAGGCGCGCGCCGGTCACCCGCTCGACGACCAGGCCCAGCACGTCGGTGGAGAAGCCGTAGAGGAACTGCGTGCCCGGCTCGCAGGCCAGCGGCAGCGCCGCGAGCGTGGCCAGCACTTCGGCCGGCGTGAGCGTGGGCAGCTTGCCGTCGAGGTCCGCCTTGGCGGCCGCCGCGCGCAGCGCCGGGTCGCGGATCTCGCCCACGTAGGCGAAGCCCGAGGTGTGCCGCATCAGGTCGCGCACCGTGGGCTGGCGCGCCGGCGCCTTGCCGGAGGCGAGCTTCAGGCCGGCGAGCTCGGGCAGCCAGCACTCCACCGGCTCGTCGAGCCCGAGCCTGCCCTGCTCGACCAGCATCAGCGCCAGCGTGCTGACGATCGGCTTGGTCATCGAAGCGATCCGGAAGACCGCGTTCTCGGACATCGGCGCGCCGGTCTCGGGGTCGATCACGCCGGCGGCGCGGCTCGCGAGCACCTTGCCGTCGCGTTCGACGTGGACCACCGCGCCGGGATAGTGGCGCGCCGCGATCTGCCATTCGAGGAAGGCGTCGAGCAGTTCGGCGCCGCCTGGTCTGCGATTCGAAGGGTTCATGCCGGGGATTATGCCCTCACGCCTTCTCGAACTTCAGCGTGAAGCGGTCGCTCTCGCCGATCGCCAGGTAACGGTCCCGGTCGCGCTCCTTCAGCCGAAGCGCCGGCGGCAGCGTCCAGACGCCCTCGGGATGGTCCTTCGTGTCGCGCGGGTTCGCATTGACCTCCGACCGGCCGGCCAGCCGGAAGCCGGCGCGCTCGATCAGCGCGATCGCGAAGTCCTCGCGCAGGTAGCCGCTGGCCATCTGGGCCTGCTGGCCGAGGTCATTGCGGCCCCGATGGTCGACCACGCCGAGGATCCCGCCGGGCTTCAGCGCGCGGTGGAAGGCGCGCAGCGCGCCCTCGGCCTCGCCGCGCTCGACCCAGTTGTGCAGGTTGCGGAAGGTCAGCACGAAGTCGGCGCTCGCGGGCGGCGCGATCTCGTGCCGGTCGGCATTGAACTTCGTGACCAGCACCTGGTCGTAGAGCCGCGGCTCGGCTGCCAGACGCTCGAGCAGCCTGCGGTGGTCGGCCAGGTAGCGCGCCGGCGCCGTCTCATCCCGGCTGGCCGCGATGTAGCGGCCCCGGTCGCGCAGCCAGGGCGCGAGGATCTCCATGTAGTAGCCGGCGCTGCCGGGCAGGATCTCGACGACCGCGCTGTCGCGGCTCACGCCGAAGAAGGCGAGCGTCTCGGCCGGGTGCCGGTAGCGGTCGCGCGCGACGTTCGCGGGCCTGCGGTGCGGCGCGGCGAGCAGGGGCGCGAACGCCTCGCTGCCCGGCCCGGCGCCGCGTCCGGGCGGCACGGCGCAGGCGGCGAGCGAGGCGAGCGGCAGCGCGCACAGCGCGCGGCGGGTGTCGCGAAAGACGGGGCCGGTCGCGCGGAAATCGGGGCTGTCCGTTCGGCAACCGAGGCTCATGGTGTCAAAGCCGGGGCGGGTCGTCATGGGTGATCCTCTCCTCGTTGTGCGCAGCATCGGCGTTATCCTGCACGCATTGCGCCGAGCCCGAGCCTGCGATCAGGAGCCTGCGATGAAGAAGCTGAAGAACGGAGATTACAAGGACCTGCTCGAGCCGATGGAGCTGGAGCTGAACAACGTGGCGCGCTGGCTGCAGCACACCGGCAAGCGGATGGTCGTGATCTTCGAGGGACGCGACACCGCCGGCAAGGGCGGCGTGATCAACACGATCGCCGAGCGCCTCAATCCGCGCCAGGTGCGCATCGTGGCCCTGCCCAGGCCCAGCGAGCGCGAGAGCACGCAGTGGTACTTCCAGCGCTACGTGGCCCACCTGCCATCGGCCGGCGAGCTGGTGATGTTCGACCGCAGCTGGTACAACCGCGCGGGCGTCGAGAAGGTGATGGGCTTTTGCACCGACGCGCAGTACGAGCTGTTCCTGAAGCAGGCGCCGGTGTTCGAGAAGATGCTGGTCGACGACGGCATCCTGCTGTTCAAGTACTGGCTGTCGGTGGACCAGCAGTACCAGGAGGAGCGCTTCGCCGAACGCGCCGAGGACCCGCTCAAGCGCTGGAAGCTGTCGCCGATCGACCTGAAGTCGCGCGAGTGCTACGACGACTACGGCCGCGCGCGCGACGCGATGTTCGAGGCCACCCACACGAAGCATGCGCCCTGGCACGTGGTGAACTTCGACGACCAGAAGCGCGGCCGCCTGAACCTGATCCGGCACCTGCTCGACAGCGTGCCGGACTGCCACCTTCCGGCCGAGCCCTTCGAGCTGCCGCCGCTCCCGCACGAGCCGAAGAAGGAGAAGTTCAAGGGCCCGGTCAAGCCGATCCCGGAGAAGTACTGAGCGCGGTGCTGAGCGCGCGTTCCGGCTCGACGAACTCGCGGCCCAGCGCGGCAGCCACCGCCGGGTGAGTGACCTGGCCGGCCAGGGCATTCAGGCCGGCGCGCAACGCGGCATCGCCCCGCAGCGCGGCCAGGCCGCGGTCGGCCAGCGCGAGCGCGTAGGGCAGCGTGGCCAGGTTCAGCGCGTGGCTCGAGGTGCGCGGCACCGCGCCCGGCATGTTGGCCACGCAGTAGTGGACGATGGCGTCCACCTCGAAGGTGGGCTCGGCGTGGGTGGTCGGCCGAGAGGTCTCGAAGCAGCCGCCCTGGTCGATCGAGATGTCGATCAGCACCGAGCGCGGCTTCATCGTGGCCAGCGCCGCGCGCGACACCAGCTTGGGCGTGGCTGCGCCGGCGACCAGCGCCGCGCCGATCACCACGTCGGCCTGGGCCAGCTCCTGCTCGATGGCCGCCTGCGTGGACGGGCGGGTGCGGATGCGGCCCGGCAGCTGGGCCTCGAGGGCACGCAACCTGGGCAGGCCGCGGTTGACCACCGTGACCTCCGCGCCGGCGCCGGCCGCCATGCGCGCCGCCTGGGTGCCGGCCACGCCCGCGCCGAGCACCAGCACGCGCGCCGGC
>MEEC01000235.1 GCA_001724315.1 Lautropia sp. SCN 70-15
CCGAACAGGATGTTGAAGCCGATCGCGAAGATGCCGTAGAAGGCGAACTTCTGCAGCAGGTCGGGGTAGGCCGCGCCGAACGGCGTCAGCCACACCGGCATGGCGAGCACTGCTGCCGCGAAGCCGGCGAGCAACAACAGGTCCTTGCGGGCAGGGTTCATCGCGAGCCTCATGTCTCCATCACGCCGCTGCGGCCGAGCAGTCCGCGCGGCCTGACCAGCAGGATCGCCACCGCCACCAGGTAGACGACGATCTGGTCGATACCCGGGATCAGCGCCTTGACCTCGTTCATCGATGCGAAGGACTGCAGGATGCCGAGCAGGAATCCCGCCAGCACCGCGCCTTCGAGCGACCCCATGCCACCGACCACCACCACGACGAAGGACAGCACGAGGAACTCCATGCCCATGTGGTAGTCCGGAGACAGGATCGGGGTGTACATCAGCCCGGCCAGGCCGGCGACCACCGCGGCGATCCCGAACACGATCGTGAACCGGCGCTCGATGTCGATGCCGAACAGCCCGACGGTCTCCCGGTCGCGCATGCCCGCGCGCACCACCAGGCCGAAGGTAGTGAAGCGCAGGAACGCGAACACCAGCGCGATCACCACCAGCGAGAACAGGAAGTAGACCAGCCGCCACCACGGGTAGGCGATCGCGTCGCCAAGGCCGAGCCAGGCGCCGATCTGCGCCGTGCCCGACACCGCGTCGGGCGCGGGCATCGGGATCGGGTTCGCGCCGAACGCGACCTTGACGATCTCCTGCAGCAGGATCGCCAGTCCGAAGGTGACGAGGATCTGGTCTGCATGCGGGCGCCTGTAGAAGTGCCGGATCAGGCCGCGCTCCAGCGCAACCCCGACGAGCAGCATGACCGGTATCGCCAGCAGGATCGAGAGCGGCACCGAGAGGTCGATCAGCCGCTCGCCGAGGTCGCCCAGCCAGAGCTTCAGGTAGGGCACTTCCTTGTAAGCGTCGAAGAAGGTGACCGTCTCGTCCTTCACCGACCTGGAGATCGTCATCAGCCGGTTCAACGAAACCGCGCAGAACGCGCCCATCATGAACAGGGCGCCGTGCGCGAAGTTCACCACTCCGAGGGTGCCGAAGATCAGGGTCAGGCCGAGGGCGATCAGCGCATAGGCGCCGCCCTTGTCCAGCCCGTTGAGGAGTTGCAGGAATATCGCGTCCATTCGGAGTCCGGGTGCGAAGCGCCCGTCGGTCCGGCACGGGCGCCGGACCGACGGGATCGGGTGGCTCAGACTTCGTAGGGCCCCAGTTCCCCGCCGCCCATCGACGCGGGATACTCGACGGCGCTGCGGGGCACGACCTTGACGACCTCGAGCAGGTCGTACTGGCCGGTGGGTTTCTCCTTGCCGCGCACGACCAGCACGTCCTTCATGCACTGGTGATCGCCGGCGCGGTACTCGGTCGGCCCGTTGCCCAGCCCGTCGAACTTGAAGCCCTCGAGTGCCTTGATGACCTCGGGCGGATAGAAGGTCCCGGCCATCTCGCAGGCATTGGCGTACAGGAGCGTCTGCGCATAGCAGGTCTGCGCGGCCTGTGACGGCGGAAACCCGTACTCCTTGGCGAAGGACTTGGTGAAGGCCTTGGTGCCCTCGTCAGGCAGGTTCCAGTGCCAGTTCGCGGTGCCCAGGATGCCCCGGGCGGCCTCGCCGGCGCCTTGCACCATCAGCTCGGAGTACAGCGGCACCACGATCTCGAACTTTCGACCGTTCACCATCTTCTCGCGCAGGCCGAACTGCACCGCCTGGCGCAGCGAGTTCACCATGTCCTTGCCGTAATGGTTGAGGATCAGCACGTCCGCGCCGGAGTTGACCGCCGGCGTGATGTACTGCGAGAAGTCCCCGGCCCCGAGCGGCGTGCGGACGGCGGCCACCGTCTTCCAGCCGAGACTCTCGGTGGCGTTCTTGAGCGACTCCTCCTGGGTCCAGCCCCAGGTGTAGTCGGCGGTGAGGTGATAGGCCTTGCGGTCCTTGCCGTATTCCGCGGCCAGCACCGGCGCCAGCGCCTGGCCCGACATGTAGGCGTTGAAGAAGTGCCGGAACCCGTAGCGACGGCGGTCCTTCATCGTCGTGTCGTTCGAGTGACTCAGGCCGACCATGTAGATGACGCCCATTTCCTGGGCCAGCGACTGAACCGCCACCGCCACCGCCGAGGACGAGCAGCCCGAGAACATGATCACGCCGTCCTTCTCGATCATCCGCTTGGCCGACGCCCGTGCGGCGTCCGCCTTCGTCTGGGTGTCGCCGGTCACGAACTCGACCTTCTTGCCCAGGATGCCGTTGCCCTTCAACTGCGACGGCTTGAAGGTCTTGACCATGCCGCCGTCGCCCTCGCCGTTCAGGTGCTTCGCCGCGAGCTTGAACGCGCGCAGTTCGTCGGCGCCCTCGTCGGCGTACGGGCCGGTCAGCGGCACGTTGAAGCCCAGCACGCAGGACTTCGCCTTGGAGGGATCGTTGCGGAAGTTCGCCGCCCATGCATTGCGCGTGAACACCAGCGACGGGGCCGCCACCCCCGCCGCCCCCAGCACCGCGCCGCTCTTGAGCACCGAACGGCGCTTGTCGTCGTGAACGGAATCACCCATGTCGTCTCCTCCTGTTGATTCGAGCCGAGTGCGCTCCGCGAGATTGCGGCCCCCGGGCCACCGCCTGTCGAAGCGATCGTGGCGACCAGACTCGTCGAATCCTGTCAATGCATCAACAATCAATTGACTTCACAAGACATCTTTGTCAAAACTTGAATGTCAATTTGTCAAATACCGTCGATGATTGACCTTGCACCGCAACATCCCCAGGACCGGCCGCCGGGCGCGGCGGGACGCTCCCCATTGATCGGCGCCAGGCTGCGCGATCAGCGAAAGCGACTGCGCCTCACGCAGTCCGGCCTCGCTGCGCAGGTCGGGATCTCGCCCTCGTACCTGAACCTCATCGAAGGCAACCGGCGCAGCATCGGCGGCGCGCTCCTCAAGCGCCTCGCCGACGCGCTGGGGCTGGACGTCGCCGAACTGGACGGCGCACGCGAGCGACGGCTGGCTGGCGCACTCGACGACGTCGCCGGCGATCCGCTATTGAGCGACCTTCGGCTCGCGGCATCCGCCACCCGGGAAATCGCGGCACGCTTCCCCGGCTGGGCAGAGGCCCTCGTCAGACTGCATCGGTCCTGCCTCGACCGCGGCGCTGCCGTGGCAGCCCTGTCGGACCGACTCAACCAGGATCCCTTCCTCGGAACCGCCGTGCACGGCATGCTGACCCGGGTCGCCTCGATCCGGTCGGCGTCCGAGATTCTCGATGCGGTGGCGGACCTTTCGGACGACGAGCGCAGCCGCTTCGTGTCGATCATCGCCGCAGACAGCGCCCGCCTTTCCGGTCTCGCCCAGGCCCTGGCCGCCTACTTCGACCGCGCGCATACCGAGACGCGCTCGATCACGCCGGTCGAGGAAGTCGACGATTTCCTCCTCGAGCGCGACAACCACTTCCCGGCGCTCGAGCAGGCCGCAGCCGACTTCCGGGCCGCCGCGGGCATCACCGGCGATTGCCGCGAGAGCACGCTGGTGGAGTATCTCCAGCGGACGCACTCGGTGACACTGGCCAGCGGCTCCGCCGCGACGATCGCCGGCAGCGCCCCGCGCATGGCAGTCTTCGATCCAGTCTCGCGCGTCCTGACGCTCGCCGACGAGGCGCCCCGGTCCACGCGCCGCTTCGAGCTCGCGCGTCTCGCCACCGGGCTGTTTCACCAGGGCCGGGCGGTGTCGAGCGAGATCGAGAGCGCGGAGAACCTGTCGAGCGAAGCGGCCCGCAGGCGCGCGCAAGGGGCCCTGGGCGCGTACCTGGCGGCGGCGGCGCTGCTGCCGTACGGACCCTTCCTGGAAGCGGCGATCCGCTTGCGCTACGACGTCGAGGCGTTGTCCGAACGCTTCGAGGCAAGCTTCGAGCAAGTCGCGCATCGGCTGACCACCCTGCGCCGCCCCGGCGCAGGCGGCGTTCCTTTCGGCTTCATGCGCATCGATCCTGCGGGCCACGTCAGCAAGCGCCTCCCGCTTCCGCGTTTCGTGATGCCGCGGCACGGCACCGCATGCCCGCTGTGGGCGGTTTACCAGGCCTTCCAGGCACCGGGGACCGTCGTCAGGCAGTTCGCCGACTTCCCGGCTGGCGAGCGTTTCCTGATCGTGGCGAGAACCGTCGAGAAACCCCGGCCGGCGTTCACGATGCCGCGCCGCCTGATGTCGGTCGCGCTCGTGTGCGATGCGCTGCACGCCGACCGCACGACCTACGCCGACGGCCTCGATCCCGCCTCGCAGGCGGGGGCCACGCCGGTCGGCGCCAGTTGCCGCCTCTGCCCTCGCAGCACCTGCCCGTACCGCGAGGAAGACCCGATCATCGACGCCTGAAGCCGGTCGGAATACACTGGCCGTGCGCCGCGCCCGGGCGCGCGCCGGGAGAAGAGGAGACACCACCGCATGCCGCACCGAGTCCTGATCGCCGAAGACGAGCCCAACATCGTCGAGTCCCTGAGCTTCGTGCTCGCGCGCGAAGGTTTCGAGGTCGAAGCGGCACTCGACGGAGAGGCAGCGATCGACCGACTTCGCAGGCAGCTGCCGGATCTGCTGATCCTCGACGTGATGCTGCCCCGGCTCAACGGCTTCGAGGTCCTCAAGCGGGTCAAGGCCGATCCCGCCCTGCGCGCGCTGCCGGTCATCGTGCTCACCGCCAAGGGGCAGGTGCAGGATCGGCGGATGGCCGAAGAGATCGGCGTCGACGGATTCATGACCAAGCCCTTCTCCAACCGCGAAGTGGTCGACGAAGTGCGCAGGCTGATCGCCGAGCGGCAGGTCGCACCATGACGCCTGAAGACGACGTGCCGCCGCGCCTGCGCGACGCGGCCTCGGTGCTCCCGCTCCTGGGCGTGTTCCTGCTGATGCCACCGGTGATCGTGCTGTTCGCGGCGCCGGTCCTGGTGGGTGGCGTCCCGCTGATCGTCGTCTACCTGTTCGGGGTCTGGCTGGCGCTGATCGTGTGCGCAGCGCTGCTCGCGCGCCGGATCGAGCGCCGCCGAGCCTGATGTTCCAGTGAGCCTTTCGCAGAACCTGGTCCTCGGGATCGGACTGCTCTACGTGACGCTGCTGTTCGCGGTCGCCTTCGTCGGCGACCGCCGCGCGCGCGCCGGCCGGCTCGGATGGCTCCAGTCGCCGCTGGTCTACACCTTGTCGATCTCGGTCTATTGCACCTCGTGGACCTTCTATGGCGCGGTGGGCTCGGCGGCCCGCAACGGCCTCGAGTTCGCGACGATCTATATCGGCCCGACGCTCGTGTTCGTGGGCTGGTGGCTGCTGCTTCGGAAGCTCGTGCGGATCGGCCGGATCAACGGGATCACTTCCATCGCCGACATGGTCTCCTCGCGCTACGGCAAGAGCGCGAGCCTTGCCGCGCTCGTAACGATCATCGCGCTGGTCGGCACCACCCCGTACATCGCGCTCCAGCTGCAGGCAGTCACCACCAGCTTCCAGGTGATCGGCAATCCCGGAAGCGAGGGCCTGCCTGGCCTGCCCGATGCCGCCCCCGACTTCCGGATGGCGTTCTGGATCGCCGCCGGCATGGCCCTGTTCACCATCCTGTTCGGGACCCGGAACATCGACGCGAAGGAGCGGCACCACGGCGTGGTGGCGGCCATCGCGCTGGAGGCGATCGTCAAGCTGCTGGCGCTGGTCGCCGTCGGCGCCCTGGTGATGTTCGGCCTTTCCGACGGGCCCGCCGAGGTCTTCGCACGGGCCTCGCCGGAGATGCTGCACTCCGCGGACGTGTTCGGGCCGCGATGGATCTCGTTGACCCTCCTGTCGGCCGCGGCGATCGTGTGCCTGCCGCGGGAGTTCCAGGTGACCGTGGTCGAGAACGTCGACGAGACCCACCTGCGCACCGCGTCGTGGCTGTTCCCGCTCTACCTGTTCCTGCTGAGCCTGTTCGTGCTGCCGATCGCGATCGGCGGCCTGCACCTGCTGCCGGCAGGCTCGGACCCGGACATGTTCGTGCTGACGCTGCCGATGGCGACCGGCCACGAGTCCATTGCCCTGCTCGCCTTCCTGGGCGGCTTCTCGTCGGCGACGTCGATGGTGATCATCGCCTGCATCGCGCTGTCCACGATGCTCTCGAACCACATCATCATGCCGATCGCGTTGCGGATGAAGTGGGTATCGGTCGGTCCGGGCGGCGAGCTGCGCCGCTTCCTGCTGACGAGCCGTCGGATCTGCATCTGCGCCACGCTGCTGCTGGGGTTCCTGTACTTCCGCCTGAGCGGCAACTCGGCTGCGCTCGCGTCGATCGGCCTGATCGCGTTCGCCGGCGTCGCACAGGTGCTGCCCAGTCTGCTCGGCGGCCTGTTCTGGCGGCAGGCGACCGCCCGCGGCGCCTTCGCAGGTCTTCTGTCCGGCGCCGTGCTGTGGGCGTACACCCTGTTCCTGCCGAGCTTCAGGGGGGGGTTCCCGATGTCGGCGGACACGATCCACGAGGGGCCCTTCGCGATCGCGGCGCTCCGGCCGCACGCCCTCTTCGGCCTCGAAGGGCTCGATCCGCTCATCCACTCGCTGTTCTGGAGCCTGTCGGTCAACACGCTGCTCTTCGTCCTGGTTTCGCTCGCACGCGAGCCCAGTCCGCTCGAGCGGCTGCAAAGCGCCTTGTTCGTGGACGTGTTCCGCACCCCGGCCGAGTCGACGTCGGCGCTGATCCGCCGCTCCGCCCCGACCTACGAGCTGAGCCTGCTCGCGCACCGGATCCTCGGCGCCGAGGAGGCCCGTCGCCGGGCCGCATCGGTCAACGATGCCTTCATCACCCGGGTCGAGCGCCGGCTTGCCGGCAGCGTGGGCGCCGCGACCGCCCGGGCGATGGTCTCGCGGGTCGTGACCGGCGAGACGATCAGCCTCGACGAGTTGATCCGGATCGCCGACGAGGCGCAGCAGATCCGCGACTACAGCCACCGGATCGAGGAAAAGTCGCGCCAGCTCGAGACCGCGGCGCGCCAGCTCGAGGAGGCCAACGAGCGACTCACCAGGCTGGACCGGCAGAAGGACGATTTCCTGAGCCAGGTCAGCCACGAGGTGCGCACGCCGATGGCCTCGATCCGCTCCTTCGCGGAGATCCTGCTGGATTCGCGCGCCCTGCCGCCGCCACAGGCCGAGCGATTCGTCCGCATCATCCACGACGAGAGCATCCGCCTGACCCGGCTGGTCGACAGCATGCTGGACTTGAGCGTGCTCGAGCGCGGCGATCCTCCCTGGCACATCTCGCGCTTCGATCCGGAGCTGTCGCTGGAGAGCGCGATCCGCGCCTGCGAGGGCCTGGCCGCGCGCAGCGGGATCCGCATCCTGCGCGGCGATCGCGCCCGCGGTGCGCAGGTCGAGGCGGACGGCGACAGGCTGAGCCAGGTCCTGATCAACCTGATCTCGAACGCGATCAAGTACAACGACAAGGCGGATGGCTTCGTGCGGATCGACAGCCGCGTCGCCGGCGATCGCTACGAGATTCTCGTGCAGGACAACGGCCCGGGCATCCAGGCCGAGGAGCGGGAGCGCATCTTCTCGGAGTTCCTGCGCGGTGCCGCCCAGGCCCGGCGACCGACGCCGGGCGCCGGCCTCGGTCTCGCCATCAGCAGGCAGATCATGCGCCGGCTCGGCGGATCGCTGACGCTCGAGCGGACCGATGGCGAAGGCGCCACGTTCCGGGTCGCGCTGGCGCTCGCGGATGCGCTCAGTACGTCTCCAGGTGAAGCCGGCCCTCGCGCTTGAGCGCGGCGCCCAGCGTTTCCCAGTTCAGCCCGGCCTGCTGCGCGATGTCGCGCAGCGCGAGCACCACGCCCTCTTCCATGCTCTTAAGGCCGCACACGTAGAAGTAGGTGTCGTCGTCCTTCAGCAGCTCGGCCAGGTCGGCCGCGCGCTCGCGCATCAGGTCCTGCACGTAGCGCTTCGGCGCGCCGGGCGTGCGCGAGAACGCCAGGTTGATGTCGATGAAGTCCTTGGGCAGGCTCATCAGCGGCCCGAAGTAAGGCAGCTCCTCGCGGGTGCGCGCGCCGAAGAAGAGCATCAGCCGGCCGCCCTCGAACTTGCCCGACTTGCGCAGCCGGCGCCGCCACTCGGTCATCGCGCGCATCGGCGCGCTGCCGGTGCCGGTGCAGATCATCACGATGTTCGAGCGCGGGTGGTTCGGCATCAGGAAGCTCGCCCCGAAGGGTCCGATCACCTGCACCGTGTCGCCGGTCTTCAGCTCGCACAGGTAATTGGAGCAGACGCCGCGCACCGGCCGGCCCTGATGGTCGGCGGTCACGCGCTTCACCGTGAGCGACAGGTTGTTGTAGCCCGGGCGCTCGCCGTTGCGGGCGCTCGCGATCGAATACTGGCGGGCGTGATGCGGCTTGCCCGAGGCGTCGACGCCCGGCGGCACGATGCCGATCGACTGCCCTTCGAGCACCGGGAACGGCATGCGCCCGAAGTCCAGCACGATGTGGTGAGTCTCGTTCTCGGTGCCCGCCTCGTTGACCTTGACGTTGCCGACCACGGTCGCGGTGGTCGGGCCCTTGGGGCCGTAGAGGCTGGTGTACGCGTGAGCGGCCGACCAGGGCGGCAGCGTGGCGTTGAACGCCGCCGAGTTGAAGACGGTCTCGCCCGGCGTCACCGAGGTCTCCGCCTCGGCGACGACGCTCGCTGCAGCCTCGACCTCCGCGTCCGCCGAAACGCCCGCCTCGGCGAGTTGCTCCGCGGTGAGCTCCGCCGGCAGTTCCTCCCAGCCGAACTGCTCCTCGACGGTGTAGGCCTTCACCCGCGGCACCAGCCGCCAGTTGTCGATCGAGCCGGTCGGGCACGGCGAGATGCAGTCCATGCAGAAGTTGCACTTTTCCGCATCGACGACGTAGTTGTCGTCGTTGTGCGTGATCGCGCCGACCGGGCAGGTCGCCTCGCAGGTGTTGCAGCGGATGCAGATCTCGGGGTCGATCAGGTGCTGCTTGAGCAGCCCCGTGTCCGGCGCGTTCATCTCGTGTCCCATTCGTTTTCGCGAAACGCCGGGGAAGGCGCGCGGGGCCCTCCCCGACGGCCCCGGTTCAGTTGAAGCGAACGTACTCGAAGTCCACCGGCTGGCGGTTGATGCCCATGACCGGCGGCGCGATCCAGTTCGCGAACTTGCCCGGCTCGACCACGCGCCCCATCAGCGAGGCCACGAAGGCGCGGTCCTCGGCGCTGGGCAGCCACTGGCGCTCGTGCGCGGCCCACTCGGCCTCGCTGACCACGCGGCCGTCGGGGCTGACCCGCACGCCGGCCAGCGTGCCGATCTTGCGGTTGAAGGCCTTGTGCGGCGCGACCAGCCGGAACGGCAGGCCGGCCTTCTCGATGACCTTGTTCCAGCGGTTCACGCCGGCGATCGAGTCCTTGATGAAGTCGTCGCGCAGCACTTCGTTCAGCGCATTGAGCATCGGCACCTCGCGCTCGACCAGCTGGCCGTCCTGCACCGCCAGCACCTTGTAGGTGCGGCCCTGCAGCCGGTGGTCGTCGTCGCGCTTGGTCTCCTCGAAGCGGCCTTTCAGGCCGGCGTTGTAGAAGATCGCCGCGTTGCTCGACTCGTCGGCGCCGAACAGGTCGATGGTCACGCTGAAGTGGAAGTTCAGGTAGCGCTGGATCGTGCCCAGGTCGATCACGCCGGCCGCGCGCACCTTCGCCGGGTCGTCGGTCTTGAGCTGGTTCATCACCTCGCAGGTGCGGGCGATCACGCGCGACACGCCGCTCTCGCCCACGAACATGTGGTGGGCTTCCTCGGTCAGCATGAACTTGGTCGTGCGGGCCAGCGGGTCGAATCCGCTCTCGGCCAGCGCGCACAGCTGGAACTTGCCGTCGCGATCGGTGAAGTAGGTGAACATGTAGAAGGACAGCCAGTCGGGCGTCTTCTCGTTGAAGGCGCCCAGGATGCGCGGATGGTCGGCATCGCCGGAGTGGCGCTGCAGCATCGCGTCGGCTTCCTCGCGCCCGTCGCGGCCGAAGTACTTGTGCAGCAGGTAGACCATGGCCCAGAGGTGGCGGCCCTCTTCCACGTTGACCTGGAACAGGTTGCGCAGGTCGTACTGGCTGGGCGCGGTCAGGCCCAGGTGGCGCTGCTGCTCGACCGAGGCGGGCTCGGTGTCGCCCTGGGTCACGATGATCCGGCGCAGGTTGGCGCGGTGCTCGCCGGGCACTTCCTGCCAGGCGGACTCGCCCTTGTGCTCGCCGAAGTTGACCTGCCGGCCTTCCTCGCGGGGGTTCAGGAAGATGCCCCAGCGATACTCGGGCATCTTCACGTAGCCGAATTGCGCCCAGCCCTGCGGGTCCACGCTGACCGCGGTGCGCAGGTACACGTCGAAGCTCTGCGAGCCCTCGGGCCCCAGGTCGCGCCACCACTGCAGGTAGTTCGGCTGCCAGTGCTCGAGCGCGCGCTGCAGGGCCTTGTCCTGCGAAAGTTCGACGTTGTTGGGGATCTTGTCGGTGTAGTCGATCGACGACATCTGTTGGCTCCGTGTGGATTCAAACGCGGTTCATGTCGAACTGGGCCTTCTCGCCCTTGCCGTAGAGCTTCAGCGCGCCCTTCTCGCCGACGGCGTTCGGGCGTTGGAAGATCCAGTTCTGCCAGGCGGTGAGCCGGCCGAAGATCCGGGTGAACATGGTTTCCTTGCCGTTGAAGCGCAGGTTGGCCTCCATGCCGGTGAGCGCGTCGGGCGACATCGCCGCGCGCTCCTCGAGCGCGATCCGGACCTCGTCGGCCCAGTCGATGTCGTCCGGGGCCGCGGTGACCAGGCCCAGCGCGAGCGCGTCCCCGGCCTTCAGCGGCTGGCCGATCTTCGCGCGGACCGCGGCGAGCGGCCCGGCCTCCTCGTAGAAGCGGCGCTCCAGCCGAGACTGGCCGGTGGCCATCGGGTAGAAACCGAAGTTGGCCTCGCTCACGACGATGGCCGGCTCGCGCTCGGGCTCGTCGGGCAGCGCGGCGTGGTAGCTGCGGTCGCAGGCGAACGCCAGCTCGAGCAGCGTGCCGGCAAAGCAGGAGCCCGGCTCGACCAGCGCGAACAGGCTGCGCGCGGACACGTCGAGGCGCGACAGCGTGCGGCGCAGCATCCCGATGGTCTCGCGCACGAACCAGTTGTCGCGGTGGGCGGCAAGCTGGGCGTCGACGGCCAGCACCGACGCCGCGTCGCCCTCGGTCTTCAGCAGCCAGGTGCCGATCTCGAGTTCGTTGGTGCGCATCGTGAGGATGGCATCGTCGAGCTCGCGGGCCATCGCGAGCGGCCACCAGGCGGCGCCGGCGGCAAGGATCGCCTCGATGCCCTGGGGCTGCGCGCCCTGCGGGGCCTTCACGGTGAAGGTGGCAAGGCGCCTCGCGCGGTCGATCTCGACGGTGACGTGGGCATAGCGCAAGGCGTCCGCCTCCTCGGTCCGCTCCAGGGCGGGCAGCGCGACGCCCTTCGCGTCGGCGGGGCGGTCGCTCTGCGCGGCGAGCTGCAGCGCCCGCTCGCGGACCCTCTCGGCGAAGACCGCCGGTTTCGCGATCTCGTCGACCAGCCGCCAGTCCTTGGCCCGTTGGCCGCGCACGCCCTCGGTGGTCGTGCAGAAGATGTCGGCCAGGTCGTGGCGGACCTTGCGCTTGTCGGTGACCCGGGTCAGGCCGCCGGTGCCCGGCAGCACGCCGAGCAGCGGCACCTCGGGCAGGCTGACCGAAGAGGAGCGGTCGTCGACCAGCCAGATCTCGTCGCAGGCCAGCGCGAGCTCGTAGCCGCCGCCGGCGCAGGCGCCATTGACCGCGGCGAGGAATTTCAACCCCGAATGGGCGCTGGAATCCTCGATGCCGTTGCGGGTCTCGTTGGTGAACTTGCAGAAGTTCACCTTCCAGGCGTGGCTGGACACGCCGAGCATGAAGATGTTGGCGCCCGAGCAGAAGATCCGGTCGCGCAGGCTGGTCACCACCACGCTGCGGACCTCGGGATGCTCGAAGCGGATGCGGTTCAGCGCATCGTGCAGCTCGATGTCGACGCCCAGGTCGTAGCTGTTGAGCTTGAGCTTGTAGCCGGGGCGCAGGCCGGCGTCCTCGTCGATGTTCAGGGCCAGCGTGGCCACCGGGCCGTCGAAGGCGAGCGACAGGTGGCGATAACGGGACGGATCGGTCCGGTAGTCGACGCCTTTCGCTGCGTGCTGTGCCTGGATGTCGGGCGCGTTCATCGGCTCTCCTCGCTGTGCTGCGGCCATCGATTCAGGAAATGTGCATCATTGTGCATATTTCTTCGAGGCCTGAATCTTAATGCACTATCGTGCATTGTCAAGCGAAATCCCCGGCGGCACCCCGGATCGGGACCCTCAACGGCCGGTCGCCGCGCGCAAGGCCTCTCGCAAGCGCACCGCCGCCTCGTCGGCTGATTGTCCTCCCGTTTCGAACTGGAGGTCCGCTTTTCCATAGAAGGCGGACCGGCCGGCCAGGATCCGCTTGAGGTCTTCCATCGCTTCCTGGTTCCCCGCCATCGGCCGCAGGTCGCCCTGCGCGATCACCCGCTGCATGTGCGCCTCGGGGCTGGCCTTGAGCCAGACCGTGTAGCAGTGCGACAGCAGCAGGTTGAAGGTGGCCGGATCGGAGACGATCCCGCCCGGCGTGGCGATCACCGCATCCGGGTAGAGCTGGATGGTTTCCTCGAGCGCCCGCCGCTCGTAGCGGCGGTAGGCGGTGGGCCCGAGCAGGTTGTGGATCTCGGCGATGCCGCAGCCCGCCACCCGTTCGATCTCGTTGTTCAGCTCCACGAAGGGCACGTCGAGCGCATCGGCCAGGGCCTGGCCCAGGGTGGATTTGCCGGCGCCGCGCAGCCCGACCAGGGCGATCCGGCAGGCCCGCGCATCGGGCCGGCCGGCCTCGCCGTAGAGCTCGGCCAGCGCCAGCCGCGCACGCCGCAGCGACTCGTCGTTGCGGCCGCGCAGCAGGTCGCGGATCAGGAGCCATTCCGGGGACGCGGCGGTCTCGTCGCCGAGCAGTTCCGCAAGCGGGCAGTCGAGCGCGCGAGCGACCTGCCTGAGCACCAGGATCGAGGCATTGCCGACGCCGAGCTCCAGGTTCGCGAGGTGGCGCTCGGATACCTCGGACGCGCGCGCCAGCGCCTTTCGCGTCATGCCCTTTCGGGCGCGCAGCGAGCGGACCCGCTCGCCGAGCGCCTGGAGAAAAGGGTCGCGATCGGTCGTCTCGGGGGCCGGTGCGGCTGCGCTGAGGTCTTGCAGATCCATCTGATGCATTATACTGCTTATCATTCGAGGAGACGACAGACATGAGCGATTCCATCGCCGTCCCGGAAGCAGCGGCCGTTCCGCCCCCGGAGCGCTTCAACTTCGCCCGCCACGTGTTCGAGCGCAACGCTCGCCGCGCGGCGCGCCCCGCCTACGTCGACGACGCCGGGGCGCTGAGCTACGGGGCGCTGGAAGAGCGGGCGCGGCGATGCGCCGCAGCGCTGCTCGCAGCGGGGATCCGCCGCGAGGAACGGGTGCTGCTGCTGATGCACGACTGCAACGACTGGCCGGTTGCCTTTCTCGGCTGCCTGCACGCCGGCGTCGTTCCGGTGGCGGTGAACACGCTGCTCACCGCCGACGACTACGCCTACATGCTCGGGCACAGCCGCGCGCAGGCTGCCCTGGTGTCCGGGGCCCTGCTGCCGGTCCTCGACAAGGCCATGGCGCTCGGTCCTCACGAGCTGCGCACGCTGGTCGTGTCCCGCCCGGCATCCGGGCTTCCCGCCGATGCCGTGGCATTCGACGCCTGGCTCGATGCCCAGCCTCCGCTGGCCGCCGGCGCCGACACGCTGGCCGACGACATCGGCTTCTGGCTGTACTCGTCCGGCTCGACCGGCCGGCCCAAGGGCACGGTCCACACGCATGGCAACCTGTACTGGACCGCCGAGCTTTACGCGACGCCGGTGCTGGGCTTGCGCGAGGACGACGTCTGCTTCTCGGCCGCCAAGCTGTTCTTCGCCTACGGCCTGGGCAACGCGCTCAGCTTCCCGCTCAGCGTCGGCGCGACCGTCCTGTTGATGGCCGAGCGGCCGACCCCGGACGCGGTGTTCCGCCGCTGGACCGGCGAGGTCGGCGGGCTGAAGCCGACCGTGTTCTTCGGTGCCCCGACCGGTTACGCCGGGATGCTCGCGTCGCCGAACCTGCCGGCCCGCAACGCGGTCTCGCTGCGCCTGTGCTCGTCGGCCGGCGAGGCGCTGCCCAGGGAGATCGGCGAGCGCTTCACCGCCCACTTCGGCTGCGAGATCATCGACGGCATCGGCTCGACCGAGATGCTCCACATCTTCCTGTCGAACCGTCCCGGCGACGTGCGCTACGGCACGACCGGCAAGCCGGTCGCCGGCTACCGCGTCGAGTTGCGCGACGAGACCGGCCACGTGCTCGAAGGCCCGGACCGCGTCGGCGACCTCTTCATCTCCGGGCCGTCGGCGGCCCTGATGTACTGGAGCCAGCGCGCCCGCAGCGAGGAGACCTTCCGGGGGGCCTGGACGAAGAGCGGCGACAAGTATCATCGCGACGCCGACGGCTACTACGTCTATGCGGGCCGCAGCGACGACATGCTCAAGGTCAGCGGCCAGTACGTCTCGCCCTTCGAGGTGGAGTCCACGCTGGTCCGGCACGACGCGGTGCTCGAAGCGGCCGTGATCGGCATCGAGAACGAGGACGGGCTGATCCGGGCCAAGGCCTTCGTCGTGCTGAAGGACCCGGCCGCTGCCGGACCCGCGCTCGCCGAGACCCTGCAGGCCTTCGTCAAGGCGCGACTCGCGCCGCACAAGTACCCGCGGGAGGTCGAGTTCGTGACCGAGCTGCCCAAGACGGCGACCGGCAAGATCCAGCGCTTCAGGCTGCGCGAGCGCGAGCGCACGAGGCGCCACGGGTGAGCGCCGGCGCACTGGCCAGCATCGACTGCGGCGGACGGCGCGTCGACATCGAGTACGCCTGGGTCGGCGCCGGGGCGCCGGAGCACCCGGTCCTCGTCTTCCTGCACGAAGGGCTCGGCTCGCTGTCGGCCTGGCGCGACTTCCCGCAACGCCTGTGCGCCGCGCTGGGCCTGCGCGGGCTCGTGTGGTCCCGCGCCGGCTACGGTCGCTCCACGCCGCGCGAGCCGGGCGAGCGCTGGGGCCCCGACTTCATGCACCGGCAGGCGCGCGAGGACCTGCCCGCGCTGCTCGAGACGCTCGGTGTCGACGCGCCCTACCTGCTGTTCGGCCACAGCGACGGCGGCTCGATCGCGCTGATCCACGCTGCCCTGCACCCTGCCCGCGTGGCCGGGCTGATCGTGCTCGCGCCCCACCTCTTCGTCGAGGACCTGTCGGTGACGAGCATCGAGCAGGTCCGCCAGGCCTACCTCGCGACGGACCTGCGCGCTCGCCTGGCCCGACACCACGCCGACCCCGACTCCGCCTTCTGGGGCTGGAACGACGTCTGGCTCGACCCGGCCTTCCGCGACTGGACCATCGAGCCGCTGATCGCCCGCATCGCCGCCCCGGTGCTGGCGATCCAGGGCGTCGACGACGAATACGGGACGATGCGCCAGATCGACGCCATCGCCGCGGCATTGCCCGGTACCATGCTGCTGAAACTCGATCGCTGCGGTCACTCGCCGCATCGCGACAGGCCGGATGCGGTCGTCGAGGCCTGCGAGGGCTTCGTTCGACCCATCGTGGCAAACCGGGCCCCGGCCCGTTCGCTGTGAACCAGGAGGAGACGACAAGATGAAGATCAGTCATTGCATGGCAGCGCTGGCCTCGGCCGCGCTGCTGGCCGCCGCGCCGGCCCAGGCCCAGGGCCAGAAGCTGAAGGTGGGCTTCATGCTCCCGTACACCGGCACCTATGCGGCGCTGGGCATCGCGATCGAGAACGGCTTCCGGCTCTACGTCGACGAGCAGGGCGGCAGGCTCGGCGGCCGCGAGATCGAGTACGTGAAGGTCGACGACGAATCCGACCCGTCCAAGGCCACCGACAACGTCAACAAGCTGATCAAGCGCGACGAGGTCGACGTGCTGATCGGCACCGTGCACTCGGGTGTGGCGGTCGCGATGGCGCGCGCCGCGCGGCAGAGCAACACGCTGATGATCAACCCCAACGGCGGCGCGGGCGCGATCACCGGCGCGCTGTGCGCGCCCAACGTGTTCCGCAGCTCGTTCTCGAACTGGCAGCCGGCCTACGCGATGGGCGAGGTCGCGGCCAAGCGCGGCCACAAGACCGCGATGACGATCACCTGGAAGTACGCGGCCGGCGAGGAGTCGGTCAACGGCTTCAAGGAGGCCTTCGAGAAGAACGGCGGCAAGGTGCTCAAGGACCTGACGGTGCCCTTCCCGAACCTGGAGTTCCAGGCGCTGCTGACCGAGATCGCTGCGGCCAAGCCCGACGCGGTCTACACCTTCTTCGCGGGCGGCGGCGCGGTGAAGTTCGTCAAGGACTACGCGGCGGCCGGGCTGAACAAGACGATCCCGCTCTACGGCGCGGGCTTCCTCACCGACGGCACCCTCGAGGCGCAGGGCGAGGCCGCCCAGGGGCTGCTCACGACGCTGCACTACGCCGACGGCCTCAACACCCCGCGCGACAACGCCTTCCGCCTTGCCTACGCGAAGGCCTTCAAGCTGCAGCCCGACGTCTACGCGGTGCAGGGCTACGACGCGGCGCAGATGCTCGGCGTGGGCCTGAAGGCGGTCAACGGCGACGTGAAGAAGAAGGCCGAGATCGCCGCGGCGATCCGCAAGGCCACGATCGACAGCCCGCGCGGCAAGTTCACCGTGTCGAGTTCGCACAACCCGGTGCAGGACATCTACCTGCGCAAGGTCGTCGGCAACGAGAACAAGGTCGAGGGCGTCGCGATCAAGGCCCTGGCCGACCCGGGCCTCGGCTGCAAGATGTGATCGATGGACCTGGCCACCCTCCTGATCCAGTGCCTGAACGCCGTCCAGTACGGGCTTCTCCTGTTCCTGGTCGCTTCGGGCCTCACCCTGATCTTCGGGATCATGGGGGTGATCAACCTGGCGCACGGCAGCTTCTACATGATCGGCGCCTACATGGCCTACGCGCTGGCCCCCGCCGTCGAGCAGCACCTCGGCGGCGGGTTCTTCGCGACGCTGGCCGTGGGGCTCGCGCTGTCGGTCGTGCTCGGCTACCTGCTCGAGTGGGTGTTCTTCAGCTACCTGTACACCCGCGAACACCTGCAGCAGGTGCTGATGACCTACGGGCTGATCCTGGTCTTCGAGGAGCTGCGCAGCCTGATCGTGGGCAACGACGTGCATGGCGTCGCCATGCCGGACTGGCTGTCGGGCAGCGTGCCCCTGGGCGACGTGATGACCTATCCGGTCTACCGCCTCTTCATCTCCGCGGTCTGCGTGGTCGTGGCGCTGGCGATGTGGGCGGTGTTGACCCGCACCCGGCTGGGCATGCGGATCCGCGCCGGCGCGACCAACCGCGAGATGGTGCGCGCCATGGGCATCGACATCCGCCTGCTCTATCGGGTCGTGTTCGCGATCGGCGTGGCGCTGGCCGCGCTGGCCGGCATGATCGCGGCCCCGGTGAGCTCGGTGTACCCGAACATGGGCGCGCAGGTGCTGATCATCTGCTTCGTGGTCGTCGTGATCGGCGGCATCGGATCGATCAAGGGCGCCCTGCTGGCCGCGCTGCTCGTGGGCTTCGTCGACACCTTCGGCAAGGTCCTCTTTCCGTCGCTGGCCGGCATCTCGGTCTACCTGCTGATGGCGGCAATACTGCTCTGGCGGCCCGAGGGGCTCCTGCGGGCCGGATGACGCGATCCCGAACGTGACCCACACGCCCTTCCCGATCCTGCGGGCCCTGCCCGTGGCCCTGGCGTTCCTGCTGCTCGCCCTGTTCCCGGCTGTCGGCGGCGGGTACGAGACCGACCTCGCCATGAAGATCATGATCCTCGCGATCTTCGCGATGAGCCTCGAGCTGCTCGTCGGACAGACCGGCCTGGTCTGCTTCGGCCATGCCGCGTTCTTCGGCATCGGCGCCTACACGGTGACCCTGCTCACGCCGGCCAGCGGCCCGGCCTCGCTCTGGCTGGTCGCTCCGGCATCGCTGGCCGCGGCGGCGCTGTATGCCCTGGCCGTCGGCGCGCTCTCGCTGCGCACCCGCGGGGTCTACTTCATCATGATCACGCTGGCCTTCGCGCAGATGGCCTACTTCGTGTTTCACGACACGCCGCTCGGCGGCGGCAGCGACGGCATCTACCTGGACTTCCCGCCCGACGCCTCGATCGGCGGCTGGCAGCCCTTCGACCTGGGTTCCGGCCACACGCTCTACTACGCGACCCTGGCGTCGCTGGCCGGCGTCTTCGGCCTGCTCGCCACGCTGCTGCGCAGCCGCTTCGGCCGCGCGCTCGCCGGCATCCGCGTGAACGAGCAGCGGATGCGGGCGACCGGATTCCCGACCTACGGCTACAAGCTGGCGGCCTTCGTGCTGTCGGCCACGCTCGCCGGGCTGGCCGGATTCCTGCACGCGCTGAAGGACGGCTACGTGAACCCCGAGCTGCTCAGCTGGCACCACAGCGGCGCGGTGCTGCTGATGATCATCCTCGGCGGGCTGGGCCACCTGCGCGGCGCGATGCTCGGCGCGTTGGCGTTCACGATGCTGCAGGAGGTCTTCCAGTCCGAGGCCCTGCTCGGCGACTTCGCGCGCCACTGGCAGCTGCCGCTGGGCCTCACGATCATCGCCTTCGTCGCGCTGCTGCCGCGCGGCCTGATCGGCGCCACCTTGCGCGGAGCACGGCAGTGAGCGGCGAGGTCCTGCTCGAGGCCGACCGCGTGTCGCTCAGTTTCGGCGGCCTGCGCGCGGTCGACGAGGTGTCGCTCGCGCTCGAGCGCGGCATGCTGCACGCGGTGATCGGCACGAACGGCGCGGGCAAGTCCACGCTGATCAACCTGCTCTCGGGCGAGCTGCGCGCGAGCGCGGGCCGGGTGAGCCTGCGCGGCCAGGACGTGACCGCCTGGAGCCAGCCCCGGCGCGCCCGGGCCGGCCTGGGCCGCAGCTACCAGCGCAACACGATCTTCCCGGAGTTCACGGTCTTCGAGAACTGCCGGCTCAGCGCGCAGGCGCGTCGGCCGCGTCCGTGGGACTGGCTCACGCCCGCCGCGAGCTGCCCGTTCGCGAGCGACGCAGCCACCCGAGCGATCGGCAGGGCCGGGCTCGACGACGTCGCCCGGCGACCGGCCGGCACGCTGTCGCACGGCCAGAAGCGGCAGCTCGAGATCGCGATGTGCCTGGCCACCGACCCGCAGGTCCTGCTGCTCGACGAGCCGCTCGCCGGCATGGGCGCCGAGGAGACCGAACGGATGCTTGCGCTGCTGCGCGAGCTCGTGCCGGGTCACGCGATCATGCTCGTGGAGCACGACATGGATGCGGTGTTCCGGGTCGCCGATCGCATCACCGTGATGGTCAACGGCCGGGTGATCGCCAGCGACGCGCCGGAGGCGGTGCGCGCGAATCCCGAGGTGCAACTCGCCTATCTCGGACACGAATGAGCGACATGCTGATCGAGGCGCGCGGGCTGCACGCGCACTATGGACAGAGCCACATCCTGCAGGGCCTGTCGCTGTCGATCGCGCGCGGCGCCGCCGTCGGGCTGCTCGGGCGCAACGGCATGGGCAAGACGACGCTGATCCGCACGCTGCTGGGCCTGGTGCGCGCCAGCGGCGGCAGCGTCCTGGTCGACGGCCGCGACATGACCGGCGCGCGCACCGAGCAGATCGTGCGCCTCGGGATCGGATACGTTCCCGAGGGCCGCGGGGTGTTCCCCAATCTGTCGGTGCGCGAGAACCTCGTCATGGGCGCTCGGCCCGGCGTGCGCGGCCAGAACGACTGGACCTACGACCGGGTGCTGGCGACCTTTCCCCGGCTGGCCGAGCGGCTGTCCCACCTGGGCAGCCAGCTTTCGGGCGGCGAGCAGCAGATGCTGGCCATCGGCCGCGCGCTGATGACCAATCCCGACCTTGTCATCCTCGACGAGGCCACCGAGGGCCTCGCGCCGCAGATCGTCGCCGAGATCTGGCGCACGATCGCCGAGATCCGCTCGACCGGCATGGCGTCGCTGATCGTCGATCGCAACTACCGGGCGGTGCTGGCGAACACGGATCGCGCCTACGTCATGGAAAAGGGGCAGGTCGTGCTCGCCGGCGAATCGGCCTCACTGGCCGCCGATCTGGAGACGCTGCACCGGCACCTGGGCGTCTGAGGCGGCCTCGGCGGCGGACAGCCTGATCATCGTCGAGACGGTGATCGAGCCCAGGATCGCCTTCGCGTGCTCGTCGATCTCGGCCAGCACGCCGCCCAGGGCCGCGCCGACCGGGGTCAGGTCGCCCTGCTCGCGACGCTCGGCGGACGGCGCGGCGAAGTCCTCGAACAGCTGGATCACGTCGAGCAGGGTGAGCCGCCGCGCGTTGCCGGTGAAGCGGTAGCCGCCGCCCACGCCCCTCACCGACTCCACGATTCCCGACCGGGCGAGTTCGGACAGCACCTTGGCCAGGTGGTGCGGCGAGACCCCGTACTTCTCGGCGATCTCGGCCGCGGGAATGTGGCGATCGGGGGCCGCCGCGAACTCGATGACGCTGTAGAGCGCCAGCGAGGTGTTCTTCTGAAGCCTCATCGTGCGATCCGGCGCTCAGTCATCGAGGTCCATCTCGAGCGGGATGAACGGTCCGGTCCGCATGCCCTGGCTGCGGAAGAAGGAAAGGATCAGCACGTTGTCCCGCGAAAGCATCGTGCGCAGCTTGCGCACGCCCGAGGTGCGCAGCCCCTCGCACAGCACATCCAGCATGCGGGACGCGACGCCGCGCTGGCGGTACTCGGGCTGCACGTCGATCGCGAACACCCATCCGCAGGGCGGCGCGCCGAACTCCCAGTCGCGGACCTCGCCGATGACGAAACCCACCACCTGCCCGTCGCACTCGGCCACCAGGAACTGCCGCTCCGGCCGGTTGCCGGCGCCGTAGCGGTGGAAGACCGAATGCCAGTAGTCGTCCTTCTCGATGCCGGTCACCGTCGCATCGATCCCGATCACCCGTTCGAGATCGGTGCGGCGCGCCTTGCGCACCGACACTTCCCCGGTCTTCCCGCGGGCCCTTCGATCCGTTCCGCCTGCCGACATCGCCACCGTGGACCTTGATCAGGATCAAATCAATAATCGTATTATCGTACCAGAATGCGCCAAAGGACATCGGACGATCGGTGACGCAGCTGGAGGCGATCACCGACGCGGAGGATACCGGAACCGCCCGATCCGGACACGCATGCGACCGCGCTCGCACGCGAAGGCCGGCCGGGCAGGTGCCTGGATTCGGATCGAAGCTGTGCCACAGCGGCAGCCCCGCACCCGGAGCCGCCGAGAACGATCAGGAGACAACACATGCGTTCGTCTGGGAACTTCCGTATCGCCTTGCGCATCGCGGGCGCCGCCCTGTCCGCCGCCCTGCTCGCCCCCGCGTCCGCCGTCGCCCAGGAGCCGATACGAATCGGCGCCTTCCTGGCCGCGACCGGCCCCGCCTCGTTCCTCGGGGACCCCGAGCAGAAGACCCTGGAGATGTACGTCGAACGGCTCAACGCCGCGGGCGGCGTGCTGGGGCGCAAGCTGCAGCTCTTCGCCTACGACAGCGGCGGCGACGCCGAGAAGGCGCGGACCTTCACGAAACGGCTGATCGAGCAGGACAAGGTCGACGTGATCGTGGGCGGCTCGACCACCGGCGAGACGATGGCCGCGGTCCCGCTGGTCGAGCAGGCGCAGGTGCCGTTCATCTCGCTGGCCGGCGCGGTGGTCATCATCGAGCCGCCCAAGAAGTGGGTCTTCAAGACCCCGCACACCGACCGGATGGCCTGCGAGAAGATCTTCACCGACATGAACGCGCGCAAGCTGAGCAAGCTCGCGCTGATCTCCGGCGCGGGCGGCTTCGACCGCTCGCTGCGCGCGCAGTGCCTTGCCGTCGCACCGAAGTTCGGCATCGAGATCGTCGCCGACGAAAGCTACGGGGCCGCGGACACCGACATGACGGCCCAGCTGACGAAGATCAAGAGCGTGCCCGGCGTGCAGGCGGTCATGAACTGCGGCTTCGGCCAGGGGCCTGCGATCGTCACGAAGAACTACCGCCAGATCGGCCTCACGCTGCCGCTCTACCAGTCGCACGGCGTGGCGTCCAAGGAGTACGTGAAGCTCTCCGGCGGCGCCGCCGAGGGCGTTCGGCTGCCGGCGGCCGCGCTGCTGGTCGGCCACCTGCTGGCCGACAACGATCCGCAGAAGGCGGTCGTGGTCGACTACAAGCGCGACTACGAGGAGCGCTTCAAGTCCGACGTCTCGACCTTCGGCGGCCATGCCTACGACGGGCTGATGATCGCGGTCGAGGCGATCAAGCGCGCCGGCAGCAGCGACCGCGCCAAGGTGCGCGACGAGATCGAGAAGACGAAGGGTTACGTCGGCACCGGCGGGGTGGTCAACATGTCGCCGACCGACCACATGGGCCTCGACCTCACCGCATTCAAGATGCTCGAGATCCGCAACGGCGACTGGGTGCTGGTGCAGTAGGCCTGGGGCGGCACGGCTCGGCGCGCGGGGGCTGGTCGTGGGAGGGCAGTGGCTCCAGTTCGTCGCCGGCGGCCTGACCGCCGGCGCGATCTACGCCCTGGTGGCGCTCGGCTTCTCGATCATCTTCAACGCAAGCCGGGTGATCAACTTCGCCCAGGGCGAGTTCGTGATGATCGGCGGCATGAGCGCCGTGTCGCTGGTCGCGGCCGGCGCGCCGATGCCGGTCGCGCTGGGCGGGGCGGTGCTGGTCGCCGCCGTCATCGGCCTGCTCCTCGAGCGGCTCGCGGTCGGGCGCGCCCGCAATGCCGACGTGGTCACGCTGATCATCATCACGATCGGCGCGTCGATCTTCCTTCGCGGGCTGGCCCAGCTGGTCTGGGACAAGCGGATCCACGCGCTGGCGCCGCTGTCCGGCGACGCCCCGATCTCCTTCTTCGGCGCCACGATCCTGCCGCAGAGCCTCTGGGTGATCGGCGTCACCGTGGCGATCGTCGCCCTGCTCTCGTGGTTCTTCCGCCGGACCCTGCTCGGCAAGGCGATGCTGGCCACGGCGCACAACCGCACCGCGGCGCAGCTGGTGGGCATCGACGTGCGCGCCGTCCTGTTCGCCAGCTTCGGGCTGGCCGCCGCGCTCGGCGCGATCGCCGGCGTTCTCATCGCGCCGATCACCTTCACTTCCTACGACGCCGGGATCATGCTCGGCCTGAAGGGCTTCGCCGCGGCGATCCTGGGCGGGCTGGGCAGCTTTCCCGGGGCGATCGCCGGCGGTCTGCTGCTCGGTCTTCTCGAGAGCCTGGGCGCCGGCTACCTGTCCTCGGCCTACAAGGACGTGATCGCCTTCGTGATCATCCTCGCAGTCCTCTTCGTCAGACCCGATGGGATCCTTGGTGCAATCCGCAGCGAGCGCGTCTGATCGCCGGCGCTCCGGCGCGCGACCCTGGGCGTCGCCCCGCAGCCGCGGGCTCGCCGCGCTCGCGCTGGTCGTCGCGCTGGCGCCGCTGGGGCTGGTCAACGACTACCTCTACGACATCGCGATCCTGGTCGGCCTGAACGCGATCGTCTGCGTGGGGCTGAACCTGCTGATCGGCTATGCCGGCCAGATCAGCCTCGGCCACGCGGGATTCTTCGGCCTGGGCGCCTATGGATCCGCCCTGCTGTGCACGCGCTACGGCGTTCCGCCGCTCGCCGCGCTGGCGCTCGCCACGGCCGCCGTCAGCCTGCTCGCCTTCGCGGTCGGGCGCCCGATCCTGCGGCTCAAGGGCCACTACCTCGCGATGGCCACGCTGGGGATGGGCGTGATCGTGTCGATCGTCCTGGCCAACGAGGACCGCGTCACCGGCGGGCCCGACGGCGGGCGAGCAGGCCTGGTACTGGCTGGTCGGCGCATGCCTGCTCGTGGCCGTGTGGCTTGCCCTGAACCTGATCGATTCGCCGGCCGGCCGCGCCCTGCGCGCGCTGCACGGCTCCGAGGTCGCGGCCGAGGTGGTCGGGATCGACAGCGCGCGGCGCAAGCTCGAAGTCTTCGTGCTCTCGGCCGCCTTCGCGGCGCTGGCCGGCGGCCTGACCGCCTTCTACAGCGGCTTCATCACGCCTGCCAAGGCCTCGTTCCTGCACTCGGTCGAGCTGGTCACCATGGTCGTCTTCGGCGGCATGGCGTCGACCTTCGGCGCGGTCGTGGGCGCCGCGGTGCTGACCATCCTTCCGCAGGCGCTCACCGTGGTCAAGGAATACGAGATGGTCGTGCTGGGCGCGGTCATGATGGCCACGATGATCTTCTTCCCGCGCGGCGCGGTCCCCACCCTCGAGGCCTGGCTTCGGCGGAGGCGGCCATGAGCGGGCTGCAGGCGAGCGGGCTGCAGGCGAGCGGCCTGTCCCGCGTGTTCGGCGGCATACACGCGGTGCAGGACCTCAGCTTCGCGGTCCCTCACGGGATCGTGCAGTCGATCATCGGGCCGAACGGCGCCGGCAAGACCACCCTGCTCAACCTGCTGACCGGCATCTACCGGCCGAGTTCCGGGGCGATCTCGCTCGACGGCCGGACGCTGTCCGGCCTGCCGACGCACCGCTTCGCGGCGGCCGGCATCGGCCGCACCTTCCAGAACCTGCAGATCTTCTTCAACATGAGCGCGCTCGAGAACGTCATGACCGGGCGCCACCTGCACGAGCGCTGCGGGCTGCTGGGCAATCTCGTGCGCACGCCCGCCCGGCGCCGCGAAGAGCAGGCGTGCCGTGCCCTCGCGCGCGAGCTGCTCGAGTTCGTCGGGCTCGAGGCCCATGCCGACGCCAGCGCCGACGCGATGCCCTACGGCGCGCTGAAGCGGCTCGAGATCGCGCGCGCGCTGGCCGGCGAGCCGCGCATCCTGCTGCTCGACGAGCCGGCGGCCGGACTGAATCCGACCGAGTCCGCCGAGATCGCCGGCCTGATCCGCCGCCTGTGCCGCAACGGGACGACGATCGTCCTCGTCGAGCACAACATGAAGCTGGTGATGGGCGTGTCCGACCGAATCCTGGTGCTCGACCATGGCCGCGTGCTCAGCGAGGGCGATGCCGACCGGGTGTCGCGCGATCCGCGCGTCATCGAGGCCTATCTCGGCGCAGCCGATGGGACGGAGGCGACCCATGCTCGAGGTTGAAGCCCTGAGCAGCCGCTACGGGCGGATCACGGCCCTTCACGAGGTCAGCCTTCGCGTGGACGGCGGCGAGCTGGTCGCTCTGGTCGGCGCCAACGGGGCCGGCAAGTCCACGCTGCTGCGCGCACTCTCCGGGGTCCAGCCGGTCTCGGGCGGCAGCATCCGCTTCGAGGGCAGCGACGTCACCCGGCGTTCGCCGCGCGCCCGGGTGCAGATGGGCATCGTGCAGGTGCCCGAGGGCCGCCAGGTGTTCACGCCGCTCAGCGTCGAGGACAACCTGCGCCTGGGCGCCTTCGTGCGCCCGCCGGGCGAGGCCGCGGAGAGCCTCGCTCAGGTCTACGGGCTGTTCCCGATCCTGGCCGACAAGCGGCGCGAGGCGGCCGGCACGCTGTCCGGCGGCCAGCAGCAGATGCTCGCGATCGGCCGCGCGCTGATGGCCCGCCCCCGCCTGCTGCTGCTCGACGAGCCGAGCATGGGCCTCGCCCCCCGGCTGGTCGCCGAGATCTTCGCGACGATCCGCGCGCTGCGCGAGGCCGCCACGACCATCCTGCTGGTCGACCAGAACGCCCGCGCCGCCCTGTCGATCGCCGACCGCGCATACGTGCTCGAGGTCGGGCGGGTGGCGCTGGCCGGCCGCGGCAGCGAACTGCTCGACGACGACGCGGTCCGCCAGGCCTATCTCGGGCTCTGAGCGGCCAGGACACCCTACCGACCCATGGAGAGAACGATGAAACCCTCGCTGGCGAAAGGCGCAGCCCGAACGGTGAAGCTCACCGTCGACCGCGGCCGCACGATCGACTTCATGGGCGAGGCGGCCCGTGTCTACGCCACGCCGATGCTCGTGCTCGACCTCGAGGTGGCCTGCCGCGAACTGCTCCTCGAGCACCTCGACGAGGGCGAGGATTCGGTGGGCACCCGCGTCGAGCTCGATCACCTGGCGGCCACGCTGCTCGGCATGACGGTCGAGCTGACGGTGACGATCGCCTCGGTCGATGGCCGGTCGGTGGCGTTCGAGTTCACCGGCAGCGACGGCATCGACACGATCTGCCGAGGCCGTCACCACCGCTTCGTGGTCGACGTGGCCAAGACGGCCGAACGGCTCGCGGCCAAGGCCAGGAAGGCCGGGCTATGAACGCGCCAGGTCCGGCCGTGAAGGAAGCCGGCGAGCGGAAGGTGCCCACCTACTGCTACCAGTGCGTGGCCGGTCCGGACCTGCTGACCGTGAAGGTCGTCGACGGCGTGGCCACCGAGGTCGAGCCGAACTTCTGCGCCGAGGCGATCCACCCCGGCGGCGGGAAGGTCTGCGTCAAGGCCTTCGGGTTGGTCCAGAAAACCTACAACCCGAACCGGGTGCTCAGCCCGATGCGCCGCACCAACCCGAAGAAGGGCCGCGACGAAGACCCTGGCTTCGTGCCGATCAGCTGGGATGAGGCCCTCGACACGATCGCCGAGCGGCTGAACCGCATCCGCGAAACCGGGCTGACCGACGACTCGGGCTACCCCAGGCTGGCGGCCAGCTTCGGCGGCGGCGGCACGCCGCAGTCCTACATGGGCACCTTCCCCGCCTTCCTGGCGGCCTGGGGCCCCGTCGACATGGGCTTCGGCTCCGGCCAGGGCGTCAAGTGCTATCACTCCGAGCACCTGTACGGCGAGTTCTGGCACCGCGCCTTCATCGTCTCGGCGGACACGCCGCTGTGCAACTACCTGATCTCCTGCGGCTCGAACATCGAGGCGTCCGGCGGCGTGGTCGGCATCTGGCGCCACGCCAACGCCCGCATCCGCGGGATGAAGCGCGTGCAGGTCGAGCCGCACCTCTCGGTCACCGGCGCCTGCTCCGCGCGCTGGGTGCCCATCCGCCCGAAGACCGACGCCGCCTTCCTGTACGCGCTGATCCACGTCCTGCTGCACGAGTCCGCGCGCGAGCGACTCGACCTGGACTTCCTCGCGGCGCGCACCGGCTCTGCCTATCTGGTCGGACCGCACGGCTACTATCTTCGCGACCGGACCAGCGGCAAGCCGCTGCTGCGTGACCTCGCGAGCGGCGCCGTGGTGCCGCACGACACGCCGGGACTGCGCGAGGACCTCGACGCGACGGTCGAAGTCGACGCGATCGAGGCCGGGGCCGACGGCGAGGTGCTGGCCGAGGGCCTGCTGGCAGGCGAGACCGCCTTTCGCAAGCTGGTCGCGCACATGGCGCCCTACACGCCCGAGTGGGCCGCCGAGGTCTGCGACGTTCCCGCCGCGGACATCCGGCGCATCGCCGGCGAGTACCTCGATCACGCCTGCGTGGGCCAGACGATCGAGATCGACGGCCGCGAGCTGCCTTTCCGGCCGGTCGCAGTCACCCTGGGCAAGACCGTCAACAACGGCTGGGGCGGATTCGAGTGCTGCTGGGCGCGCACCATGCTCGCCGTGCTGGTCGGCGCGCTCGAGGTGCCCGGCGGCACGATCGGCACCACGGTGCGGCTGGCGCGCCCGATGGCCCAGCGACTGGACAGCGCGAAGCCCGGGCCCGACGGGTTCATGGACTATCCGCTCAATCCGACCGATCGCGAGCACTGGTCGGCGCGCCCGAACATCCGCAACGCCTACCGGACCATGGTGCCCCTGGCCGGCAACGGCGCCTGGAGCCAGGCGCTGGGTCCCACCCACTTCTCGTGGATGTTCCTCGACGGAACGCCCGAGGGTCTCCCCGAGGTCACCTTCCCGGACGTCTGGTTCGTGTACCGCACCAACCCGGCGATCTCGTTCTGGGACACGCACGCGTTGTCCGACAAGATGGCCCGCTTTCCCTTCGTGGTCTGCTTCGCCTACACGCGCGACGAGACCAACCACTTCGCCGACATCCTGCTGCCCGATGCCACTGACCTGGAGAGCCTGCAGCTGATCCGCGTCGGCGGGACCAAGTACGTCGAGCAGTTCTGGGACCACGAAGGCTACGCGCTGCGCCAGCCTGCGATCGAGGCGCGCGGCGAGGCCCGGGACTTCACCGACATCGCGACCGAGCTGGCGCGGCGCACCGGGCTGAACGACCGCTACGTCGCGTCGATCAACAAGGGCGCCGCCGGCGTGCCGCTCAAGGGCGAGCACCACGACTTCTCGCTCGACCCGGGCGAGGTGCACGACCGCGAGCGGATCTGGGACGCGGTCTGCCGCGCCGCGAGCAGCGAGCTCTCCGACGGCGCGAACGCCCACGGGCTCGACTGGTGGCGCGAGCACGGGATCGCCACCCGGCCGTTTCCCCGCTCCGACTGGTACCTGTACCCGACGATGGTCGAGCGCGGCCTGCGCTTCGAGCTTCCGTACCAGGAGCGCCTGAAGCGGGTCGGCGAGGAGCTCGGCCGGCGCCTGCACGAGAAGGGCATGCACTGGTGGGACCGGCAGATGGCCGAGTACCAGGCGCTGCCGGTGTGGAAGGACTTCCCGGGGATCTGGGAGGCGGCGATCCCGGCCGCCGGCGGCAAGGCCGGGGACTACCCGTTCTGGCTGCTGACCGCGCGCAGCATGCAGTACGCCTGGGGCGGCAACGTGGGCGTGCAGATGATCCGCGAGGTCGCCGACAACATCGCGGGCCACCGCGGCGTGATCGTCAACGCCGGCACCGCCGAACGGCTCGGCATCGCCGAGGGCGACGAGGTCGAGATCGCGACGCCGGCGCGAAGCGTGCGCGGCCGCGCGGTGCTCAGGCAGGGGATCCGGCCGGACACGCTGCTGCTGATCGGGCAGTTCGAGCACTGGGCCACGCCCTTCGCCAAGGACTTCGGCGTGCCAAGCCTGAACACGCTCGCGCCGATGTCGCTGGAGCTGACCGACGCCACGGGCTCCAGCGCCGACATCGTGCGCGTCAGCCTCGGGAGGGCCGGCCGATGACCCGCTGGGCAATGGTCGCCGACCTGCGACGCTGCGTAGGCTGCCAGACCTGCACGGCGGCGTGCCGCCACGCCAATGCCACGCCCCCGGGCGTGCAGTGGCGGCGGGTGCTCGACATGGAGTTCGGCGAATACCCGAACGTGCAGCGGGCGTTCGTGCCGACCGGCTGCCAGCACTGCGAGGACCCGCCGTGCATGGAGGTCTGCCCGACCACGGCCACGAAGAAGCGCGCCGACGGCATCGTCACCATCGACTACGACCTGTGCATCGGCTGCGCGTACTGCGCCGTCGCATGCCCCTACCAGGCCCGCTACAAGACCGACCGCGCGACCTTCGCCTACGGCAAGCCCACCGAGCAGGAGTCGGCTCGCCACGACGACGCCCGGCTCGCGGTGGCCACGAAGTGCACCTTCTGCGTCGACCGCATCGACGACGGACTCGCGAAGGGGCTGCAGCCCGGCGTCGATCCCGAGGCGACGCCGGCCTGCGTGAACGCCTGCATCGCTAAGGCGCTCGCCTTCGGCAACCTCGACGATCCGGACAGCGAGGTGTCGCGCCTGCTCGCGGAGAACCGCAGCTTCCGGATGCACGAGGAACTGGGCACCGGGCCCGGCTTCCACTACCTGTGGGACAAGGCGGACGAATGAGCTACGGACCGAATCCCTGGCAGCAGGCGCACTGGGACTGGCGAGCGGCCGGCAACTTCGTCTGCGGCGGCGCCGGCGCCGGGCTGCTGGTGTTCGCCGCGTTCGGCGGCGCCGGCGGCGGGGCGCGCGCCGCGCTGCTGCTGCTCGGGCTCGCGCTGGTCGGCGCGGGCCTGGTCTGCGTCTGGCTCGAGATCGGCCGGCCGCTGCGCGCCCTGCACGTCTTCTTCAACCCGCGCACCTCGTGGATGAGCCGGGAGGCCTTCACCGCCGCCCTGCTCTTCCCGGCCGGGCTGGCCGGCGCGGCCGGCTTCGCGCCTGCCGCCTGGGCCACCGGCTTGCTCGCCATCGCTTTCCTGTACTGCCAGGCGCGGATCCTGCGGGCCGCACGCGGCATTCCCGCGTGGCGGCAGCCCGGCATCGTGCCGCTGGTCGTCTCGACCGGCCTGGCCGAAGGCTGCGGCCTTTACCTGATGCTTCAGCCGCTGCACGGCCAGGGCGGGCAGGTGCTGATGGCGGTGTTCGCCGGCCTGCTCGCCGCGCGCTGGGCGAACTGGGTCAGCTATCGCCGCCGGCTCGCTT